>NZ_DCNR01000042.1:0-21242 GCF_002322065.1 Dermacoccus sp. UBA1591
CGGGGTCGCCGGCCCGCGCCGGATCGACGCGGGCATGGCCGCCCTGCGCCCCGTTCCAACCGGTGCGATCGCGCCACCCACCGGGGCGTCCCTGGCCCTGACGACCCTGCTGCGGCGCAGCGGAGCGCGCTCCTCCCGAGGCGGGATCGCCCCACGCGTTCTGGCCGGACGCATCCTGCGTCGCACCACGCGAACCACCATCATGGCCCGGGCTGCCCTGGCGGCGAGCGTCAACACCCTCGCCACGGTGAGAGCCTGCTGGCACGTTCACACGCCCGTCAGCCGCCCCACCGGCGGACGACGAAGGATCGATCGACGCGCTGAACTGCGCCATCTCGTCGAACTGCGACCTGTCGTCGGGCGGCGCGTCATGCGGCGCGGGCTCGTCACCCCACGACCCGTCATCCGATGCGCCAGACTGCCCGCCATCCCCCTGGGGTCGGGACGAACCCTGCGCCCCCGAGGGGGCAGCGTTCGGCGACGACCATCCCCGCGCAGACTGCTGCGCGTTCGGCACCTCACCCGCGGGCGACCCGTTCGGCGACGACCACGTCTGGCGCGGCTGCGCAGCGTTGGCCGCCCCCTGATGACCCCCGCCCTGACCCGACGGCGCCGCGGCACCGGCCGTCATGGCGCGGGCTTCGACGGCGACGTCGACGCCGATCGCCTCGATGAGCGCCTGACGCACGACCTCCATGTGCTGCCCGCGACTCATCGTGCCGGCGAGGCCCTCGCTCGTCGCGCCCAGGATCAACCGGCGCCCGTCGAACTCGGCCACCTGAGCGTTCTGACTGAGCAGCGTCCACGTGACGCGCTTGATGCGGAAGATGCGGTCGAGCACGTCGGGCCACGCCCGACGGATGTCGTCTGTGCTCATGCCTCCGCGCGCCGGCTGACCGCTCTCGCGCTCGCCGGAACCCTGCTGCGGCGACGACGCGCCGCCGGACTGCTGCGTCGCATCGAAATCACGCTGCGCGCGCTCTCGCTCGGCCTCGCTCACGCCTCCCGTGACGCTCTGCGGCTGCTCGACCCGCGCGTCGTCGCGCGCGGCCGCAGCGGCCCGCTGACCCTGCTCGGGTGCGGCCTCGCCGTGACCTGCCGGGCGAGAGGCACCCGACTGACCCGCGCGACCATCCCCGCCCTCAACGCCGGCGGTGTCAGCACGACCACCCCCCGCCCCGGCACCCGGCGCGCGAGACAGATCGTCACCGGTCGACGAGTTCTCCTGCGCTGCACCGGCATTCGGGCTCTGCCATCTCGGTGTCGTTGCCGGCTGAGGAGCGCCCGCCGCCCCTGTCACACCCGCCGTCGCCGATGCGGCGTCCTCGGCGGAACCGCCCGAGCGTCCTGCCCCGTCAGCACTCGCACCCACCCCAGAGGCCGCGCCGGCGCTCGCGCCGACCCCGCCCTGCGTCGGCGCCGATGCACCGGCGGGAGGCATCGCCGGCGCATGTGGCACCGGCCCCGCGGCAGCACGAGGCGGCAGTTCGCCCATGTCTAGGCGACGTTCCATCCGGTCGAGTCGCGCCGCATACCCGTCGAGACCCGCGATGCCGGGCAGCAGCACGCGCGCGCACATGAGTTCGAGCTGCAGGCGCGGCGACGTCGCGCCCGTCATCTCCGTCAGGCCGGCATTGATGACGTCCGCCGCGCGCGACAGCGCCCCAGCACCGAACGAGGCCGCCTGCGAGCGCATGCGCTCCAGCTGGTCCTCCGGCACCGAGCGCAGCACGGCGCCCGCACCCTCGGCCACGGCCGCGACGACGATGAGGTCGCGTAGACGCTCGAGCAGATCCTCGACGAACCGTCGCGGGTCGGCGCCCGATTCGACGACGCGGTCGATCTGCCGGAAGACCGCCGCCGAGTCACCGGCCGCGAACGCCTCGATGATGCCGTCGAGCAGTTCGTCATCGGTGAAGCCGAGCAGGCTCGCGGCGCCGGCGTACGTCAGCCCCTCGGGCCCCGACCCGGCGATGAGCTGGTCGAGCACCGACAGCGAGTCACGCACCGAACCCCCACCCGCGCGCGTGACGAACGACAGCACGCCCGGCTCGTACGCGACGCCCTCGGCGTCGAGCAGCGTCTCCATGTAGTCGCTCAGCTTCTTCGGCGGCACGAGGCGGAACGGGTAGTGGTGCGTGCGCGAGCGGATCGTGCCGATGACCTTCTCCGGTTCTGTCGTCGCGAACACGAACTTCACGTGCTCCGGCGGCTCCTCGACGATCTTGAGCAGCGCGTTGAAGCCCTGCGGCGTCACCATGTGCGCCTCGTCGATGATGTAGATCTTGTAGCGGCTGCTCGCCGGGCCGAACGACGCGCGCTCACGCAAGTCACGCGCGTCGTCGACACCACCGTGCGAGGCCGCGTCGATCTCGATGACGTCGACGCTGCCGGCACCGCCACGAGCGAGCGCCACGCACGAGTCGCACACCCCGCACGGCGTCGGCGTCGGGCCCTGCTCGCAGTTGAGGCAACGCGCGAGGATGCGCGCCGACGTCGTCTTGCCACACCCGCGCGGACCACTGAACAGGTACGCGTGATTGACGCGCCCCGTCCGCAGCGCCTGCATGAGGGGTTCGGTGACGTGCTCTTGGCCGATGACGTCGGCGAACGTCTCGGGGCGGTAGCGGCGGTACAGGGCCGTTGTCATGCGAGCAACACTAGTGGCGCGCACCGACAACCCCGAGATTCCGCGGAGAACGCCCTACGAACAGGCCGATCACGCCTCGTCCGACCACCCGTCCAGGGCCGCCCGGAGCGCCGACCACCCCACGATTACCGCCCTCGCAGCCTCCCCGGTAGACTCATGCCAAGCCCCCCGCGTGGTGGTACCTCTCCGAACTCCCCCAGGGCAGGAATGCAGCAAGGGTAGGAGAGCTCTTCCAGGTACGCGGGGGGCGCTCACGTCTCACAGGGCCCCAGCCGCGTCCCGGGCGTCATCTGACGTCGGGGGCCCCGGCCCGTCGCGCCGCGGTACTGACGCAGCGCCATGTTCTCGATGTCCTCCGGACGCGTGCGCGCGACGTACACCTCGCGTCCGAAGCCGCCCGTCGGCGCACGGGTGCCCTACACGACGATCCACCCGTCATCGGCGACGCTCGCCGTCCCCCACGTCATGTGGTCGAGCGTGTCGTCGTCTGCGCTCAGCGCGACGGTCTCGAGGCGGCGCGCCGCCCCGCCCTCCGGCACGACGAAGCGCGTCACCGACGTGCCGAGCAGCGTGAACCCCCAGAACCCGCCGTGCCGCCTGATCGTGTTGGTGCAGACGAAAAGCTCGCTCCATCGACCGCGATCAAGGCTGATGACGCAGGTCGGCCACGCCGCCAACCGCTCGCCCGCAACACCGGGATCGGGGATGACGGCGACGCCCGTCAGCACCTGCGCGAAGCACCCCCGCGTGCTGATGAGCATCGAGTTCGACACCATGGTCGCCCCGCGGCCGGTCGCGCGACGCGTGTCGCCGAACAGCCACACGACGCGTCCGTCGCCGAGCGGCGCGGCGTGACGGGCGACGCGTCGGGGCATGGCGTCAGGCTACGAGCCGCCGCTCATCACCGAAGGGGTTTTCACGCACCTACTCTCCGCTCAGCTTGGCGCGCTGCACCTCGAGGGCCAGCTCGCCCGCGACGTCGGGTTCGCGCGGCGCGCCGAGCCCGTTGACGGCGGGGCTGAGGCGCCGTTCGACGGCGAGGGTGACGGCGGCCGCGCCCACGCATCCGAGGACGAGCGCGAGCGTGTACCAGCCGGCCAGGGCGTGCCCGATGAGCAGGCCCGCGAACGGCGGGCCGACGATCTCGGCCAGGTGGAAGGCTCCCGCGGAGGCCGAGTTGTAGCGCCCGCGCAGGGCGTCCGGGGCGAGGTCGTTGACCATGGCGGGCAGCGTCGGCTGCAGGAACGTCTCGCCGACGCCGAAGATCGCCGCCGACGCGCAGACGAGGACGCCGGCCATCGTCGCGGAGCGCTCCCCCGACCAGCCCGCGAGGCCGAGCACGGCCCACGACAGCGACCACAGGCCACACATGAGCAGCAGCGCGCGCGTGCGCCGCCTGCCGGAGACGAGCCGCAGCACGAGGATCTGCACGACGACGATGACGGCCGTGTTCGCCGCGTACGCCCAGCCGAGCACCTGCGTCGAGACGTGCGCGACGCTGCGGGCGAAGGCCTGGAATCCGACTCCGAACTGCGCGTAGCCGATGAAGGCCGTGATGAATCCGAGCAGCACGAGCAGCCGCATCGTCGGCTCGCGTAGCACCTGCGCGTAACCGCCGCGCGGCGCGTCGCCGTCAGGGCTCGAGGGGTGCTCGACGCGTCCGCCGTGGTGTCGCAGCGGACCCAGGTACAGCGCGAGTGGGACGAGGAACGTCGCGGCGTCGATGACGTACACGAGCTCGAACGTCGACGGCCGCGTCACGTCGACGATGGCCCCGCCGAGCACCCCGCCGATGCCCATGCCCAGGTTGAGCAGTGTGAAGTTGAGACCGAAGAAGAACTGCCGTTGGTCCGACGGCATGACGCTCGCGACCATCGCCTGCACGGCCGGGAAGATCACCCCCGTCGCGATTCCGGAGAGCGTCAATGCCAGTGCGGCCCGCCCGACGTCGTGCGCCCCGGCCATGAGCAGTTGCCCGGCGATCTCGAGCCCGACGGCCGTGATGACGACGCGACGCGCACCGACACGGTCGATGACGACACCGCCGGGGCCGACGGCGAGCAACCCGACGATCGCGGGCAGTGCCAGCAGGATGCCCGTCACCTGCAGGCTGAGGTGGCGCACCTCGTGCAGGTAGGTGACGCCGAACGGCATGATGAGGCCGGTGCCGACGAAGTCGAACACGATGCTGACGAGCATGAGCTTGGCCGCGAGCGGCAGGTCGCTCCAGCGCACACGGGCTGCGCGGGTGTCGTCGGGGCTCGTGTTGTCGTGCGTCACGCCCCCATGGTGACAGCCCGCACCGACGAGCCCCTGCGCACCCGTCGTTCCCCGGCTGTTCCCTCGACGCTGCTTGCACCGCCCGACTTGGGCGCATGCGCCGCGGTGCAGTACAGTTCTCGGCGGAGGATTCGCATAGTGGCCTAGTGCGCACGATTGGAAATCGTGTTGGGGATGAAACCCCTCATGGGTTCAAATCCCATATCCTCCGCCACACGTGATCGATGCCCCGCCGGGTTCGCCCGGCGGGGCATCGTCGTGTCTGCGCGCCGAGGGACGGTCGCCGTCGGCGTGGGTGCGCGGCCCGCCGTACACTGGGCACTTCCGGGGGTGGTTCGTCGTCGTGCGAGCCGGGTCGAAAGGATCGTGATGATGCGCCGAACCGCCAGCACTGCAGCGGTTTTCGTCGTTGCCGCAGGTGCGTTGACGGGGTGCTCGAGCGACAAGCCGAAGCAGGCTGCGCCGACGTGCCCACCCGGCAACCCGTCGCCGTCACGCACGGTCGCGTGGTCGAGCATCTATGCCAACGTCTACAACGCGAGCGACCGCAGCGGTGAGGGTGCCACCGTCGCGAAGCAGCTCGGCTGGCGCGGCATGCACACGCTGGACGTCAAGAACGACCCATTGAGCGACGATCGTCCGACCCCCAAGTTCGCCGAGATCCGGTACGGCAAGAACGGCCGCACAATCGCGCTCAACGTCGCCAGGCAGATCCCCCACGCGAACCTGTATCAGGACGAGCGCTCGGATCCTACGATCGACATCGTCATCGGCAACAAGTTCTCCCTGGCGCCGCGCCCGCCGCGCGCGGTGAAGAACGTCTCCGTCACCGTCCTCAACACGACGTTCATGCCGGGCCTCGCGGCGGACGTCGCCGGTCAGCTCGGCAAGCAGGGTTTCCACGCGGATGCCGAGGCGAACGACAAGGCGTACTACCCGGACGACTCGGCCGTCATCGTGTACGACGAGGAGGGCCTGCCCGACGCGCAGCGCCTGCAGATGAGTATCCCCGGTTCGCGGTTGCTGCAGGACACGCAGACGAAGGGCGCTGTCGACATCAAGGGTTCGGCCGTGCGCCTGTATCTGGGTTCGAAGTGGCCGACGAACGGCAACGTCGTGCCGTTGTCGCAGGCGACGGCGTCGCCGAGTCCGTCACCGTCAGCGTCGGGCGGCTGCTGAGGGAAACAAGCTCCGGCAGGTGGAAGTCACACGAGGGACGCCCTGGTCGGGCGTCCCTCGTGTGTCTTGGGTGCGTGCGCCTCTGATGCGCTGATCGTCAGCGACGGCGGGCGGTGCCGAAGAGGCTGCGGGTGATCTCGCGGCCGATCTGGGTACCGGCGGAGCGCATGAACGACTTGAAGGCGGAGGAGTGGACGACCTGGCTGACCAGGCCGGGGTCGTCCTTCTCCTTCTTGGCGGGCGCGTGGGGCGCTTCGGGAGCGGGTGTGTTCTGCGCCGCGTCGGCGTCGCTCCCCGCACCCGCTGTGTCGGGCGTCAGGCGCCCCTGCAGTTTCTCGTAGGCCGATTCGCGGTCGATCGCTTCGGAGTACTTGGGTGCGAGCGGCGACGACGACACGATGCGGTCCATCGTCTCGGGTGCGGCCGGGCCCATCTTCGACGTCGGTGCGAGCATGCGCGTCCAGGCGACGGGCGTCGGGGCGCCGGTCTCCGACAGTACGGTGACGATCGCTTCGCCGGTGCCGAGCGTCGTCAGCAGCTCTTCGAGGTCGTAGCCGCTCTTGGGGAAGGTGCGCACGGTCGCGGTGAGCGCCTTCTGGTCGTCGGGCGTGAAGGCGCGCAACGCGTGCTGGACGCGGTTGCCGAGCTGGCCGAGGACGCCGGACGGCACGTCCTTGGGCGTCTGGGTGACGAAGAAGACGCCGACGCCCTTGGAGCGGATGAGGCGGACGGTCTGCTCGATCTGGTCAACGAACGCCTTGCTCGAGCCGTCGAAGAGCAGGTGCGCCTCGTCGAAGAAGAACACGAGCTTCGGCTTGTCGAGGTCGCCCGCTTCGGGTAGTTCCTGGAAGAGGTCGGCGAGCATCCACATGAGGAACGTCGAGAACAGTGCGGGCTTCTCGGCCACGCTCGGCAGTTCGAGGCAGGTGATGATGCCGCGCCCGTCGGCGCCGGTGCGCATGAGGTCGGACGTGGCGAACTCGGGTTCGCCGAAGAACACCTCGGCGCCGCCATCGGCGAACGCGATGAGGTTGCGCAGGATGACGCCGGCCGTCGCCGAGCTGAGCCCGCCGAGGTTCTTGAGGTCGGCCTTGCCCTCGTCGGACGTCAGGTGCGTGATGACGGCGCGCAGGTCCCTGAGGTCGAGCAGGGCGAGCCCGTTGGCGTCGGCGTAGTGGAAGATGAGACCGAGGCTGGATTCCTGGGTTGCGTTGAGCCCCAGCACCTTCGACAGCAGCGTCGGGCCGAACGAGGTGACGGTGGCACGCACAGGCACACCCTTGCCCTCGCCGCCGAGGCTGAGGTATTCGACGTCGAAGCCCTTGCCCTCCCACGCCTGCCCGACGTCCTTCGCGCGGGCGGCGACCTTGTCGTTCGACTCACCCGGTTCGGCGAGACCGGACAGGTCGCCCTTGATGTCGGCCATGAAGACGGGAACGCCGTTGGTGGCGAGCTGCTCGGCCATGAGCTGCAGCGTCTTGGTCTTGCCCGTTCCGGTGGCGCCGGCGATGAGGCCGTGGCGGTTCATCATCGACAGCGGCAGGCGCACCTGCACGTCGGGCTTGGCGGTGTTGTCCTCGACGGCTGCGCCGAGCTCGAGGGAGGCGCCGTCGAAGGCGTATCCGCTGCGGATGGCTTCGAGCTGATTCTTTTCGGTCACGTCGTGAGCGTATCCGCCCGGCGCGTGCGCGCCCAGCACTGTGGGCACATAAAATAGGGCCGTGATCTTCAAGGCCGTGGGCGATTCGCGCCCCTACCCCGACCATGGCCTCGTCACGCCCAAGGACTGGTCGCCGGTGACGCCTCGGGTGGTGCGTCTGGCGGATCTGACGACGACTCGTACGACGCTCGATCTGTCGGCGTTGTTGTCGGAGGATTCGACGTTCTACGGCGACATCTTCGCGCATGTCGTCGCGTACCAGAACGAGTTGTACCTGGAGGACGGGCTGCATCGCGCCTTGCGGGCCGCCTTGCAGTCGCGCGCCACCTTCCACGCAAGGGTCTTGTCCCTATGAGTTATGTCCGCGACAACGGTCTCGCTCGGGCGCGCAAGCGTCGCGAGCGCCGTTCCATCGCCATCCTCGTCTTCTGCGCGCTGCTCGTGCTCGGCGCGATCGTGTTCGCGGCGACGTTCATCTCGTCGCCGAGCAAGCAGAGCGGCCCATGTCCGAACGGGACGGTGAGCTCGGCGCCGCCGGAGAGCGCATCGTTCACGCTCAACGTCTACAACGCGAGCGGGTCGAAGGGTGCGGCGGCAACGGCTGCGGAGGCGTTGCGCACGCACGGGTTCAGGATGGGTGTCGTCGGCAACGACCCGTATCAACACAGCGAGGACGGTGTCGGCGAGGTGCGTTTCGGCCCTGACGGCGCGGCGCTGGCGAAGCGGTATGTCGCGACGTTGGTGCCGGGCGCGAAGCTCGTGCAGGACGGGCGTGACGGCAACAGTGTGGATGTCGTCGTCGGTTCGTCGTTCCCGACGATCGCTGCGGCGCCTGCGTCGCCGTCGCCGTCGCCGGTGTGCAAGTGACGGTTCGTTCATCTCGTTTTTGCTCCGACGCATCGCTGTTGTAATGTTCTTACCGGTGGCGTGTCCGAGCGGCCTAAGGAGCACGCCTCGAAAGCGTGTGTGGGGGTAACTCCACCGTGGGTTCAAATCCCACCGCCACCGCCAGAGATGCGGAAGACCCCCTCCGGGATCAGCGACGAAGTCGCCCCGGAGGGGGTCTTCCGCATCTCTGAATGAGCACGGGGGATTTGGGAGGAGCGCCATGCGCGCGAGCGAAGCGAGCCCGCGTGCCGCGACGGAGTCCCACCGCCACATGACGCACACGCGACACGCACTTGACCCACCCTCGACGCGTCGCTGACGCCACACCGGCCGCACCTGCGACCCACCACCTGCCGTACCCAAGACGACGCACCGCCAGCATCATCGACCGGAGTTGCGACGCAATATTCTTGTGGCTGTAGCAACTCCACCACACTTGGCCACATGTCCAGCTACGATGGCAGCGCTGAACAACCAGGCAGCACGCAACCCACACCTGTGGGGGAGCACACACTCCCACCGAACGGGTAAAATTCTCTACACGAACGCGTGAACTCTTCACCCTCGCCCGCTTGCATCGTCCTAGTTATCGGCCGCCAGTGCCAGGCGAAGCACGCCCGCAGAACAAAAAGAGCACAGACGGTGTATAAAGTGTTCAAGGAGCGAACGTGGGTTCCCTCCTGTGCAACATGGGTTTTCTGCAAACCCTGAACCTGCCTGAAGGAGCTCCGATGCCGTCGCCCGTCAGAGATCGCATGATCTCCGGTGCCCTCGACCTGCTCGCCCGCCGTGGCCTGCAGGCCACCTCGTTCGCAGAGGTGACGCAGGCGACGCAGACACCGCGCGGCTCGATCTATCACCACTTCCCCGGCGGCAAGCAGGAACTCGTTCTCGCCGCCATCGACCTCAACGCCCAGCAGTGGCTCGACGTCGTGGCGTCGGTCGAACGTCGTTCGCCTGAACAAGTCGTCAGCGAACTGCTCGGCCGCCTGCGGACCTACCTCGACGAGACGAAGTTCGAGGCCGGCTCGGCCGTCGGCGCGGTCACCGTAGCTGCCGAGAACCCGACGCAGCTCGAACGCTGCCGTGCAGCGTTCGACGCGTTCAAGGGTGGCCTCGCGAAGGCCCTGACCGACTGCAGCGTCACCACTGCCGCAGCGCGCGAGTACGCGAGCCTGCTCACGAGCTCGATGATCGGCATGACGATGACGGCCCGCGCAGCTCGCAGTTACGACGGTTTCGACGCGAGCGCCCGCCAGCTCGTCGACAGCGCGCGTCGCCTGCCGCGCAGCTGACCTGAACGCCTCCTCGCCGGGATCACCCACCTGCGACGGCGCGATGACGTCGTGTCGCACCCACCGCCCGCTCGCGTCCACGACGATGGACCCATGACCTCGCACGAGCCTTTCGACGAGCACGCCTCCCGACCCAACGGCACCGATTCGTGGCTGAGTGGCGCCGCCGCAGAACCGGCAGGCCGGCGGGCGGGCAGGGGCAGCGCAGGCGACGAACGGCCCGATCTGAACCTGTCCGTCACGGCCGTCGTGCTCGCCGGCGGCACGTCGCGGCGCTTCGGCGGCGCTCAGGACGACAAGCTGGACGTATCGCTCGGCGCCCGCAGCGTGCTCGATTCGACGCTGGCCTCGCTCCCGACATCATGGCCCGTCATCGTCGTCGGTCCGCCGCGCGCGATCCGTCGCGAGCAGGTCACCTGGGTGCAGGAGGATCCGCCCCTGGGCGGCCCGGTCGCTGCCCTGGCGCGGGCGCTCGACGTCAGCACCGGCGAGTGGATCGCCCTCGTCGCCGGCGACACGCCCCGGGGCGGCCATGCCCTGCCCGCCCTCCTCGACGCGGCGTTGACGATGCGGGCGACCAGCACGTCCTGCCTCGACGGAGCGGTCGCCGTCGTCGATGGCCGTCGTCAGCCGCTTCTCGCGGTGTATCGCGCCGATGCCCTGGCCGCGGCCTGCGAGGCGATCGGGAACCCTGCCGGCGCGTCGATGCGTGCGTTGCTTGCATCCCTCGCTCTCGCTGAGACCCCCGTCGACCCGGGCGACGCCCGCGACGTCGACACCGTCGACGATCTGGCGTTTCATCGTGCGCGGGGCGCGTCGTAGGGTCGAGGAATGAAGGCGATCATGCTGTCCGAATTCGGTGACGAGAACGTCATGACCCTCGCCGAGGTGCCCGATCTGCCCGCGCCCGAGGGCGACTCGGTGCGCATCAAGGTCGCCGCGGCGGGCGTCAACCGCGCGGACCTGCTGCAGCGTCAGGGGCACTATCCGCCGCCTGCCGGAGAATCCGACATCCTCGGCCTCGAGGTCTCCGGCACCATCGACGCGCTCGGGCCCGACGTCGTCGGCTGGCGCGTCGGTGACGAGGTGTGCGCGCTGCTTGCGGGCGGCGGCTACGCCGAGTACGTCAACGTCCGCGTCGGCCAGGTGCTGCCCGTGCCGCGCGGCGTCGATCTCATGACGGCCGCCGCGTTGCCGGAGGTGGCCGCGACGGTGTGGTCGAACGTCGTCTTCACCGCTGACCTGCAGCCCGGTGAACTGCTGCTCGTGCACGGCGGCAGCAGCGGCATCGGCACGATGGCGATCCAGTTGGCGACGGCGCTCGGCGCGCGCGTCGCCGTCACCGCCGGTTCGGCCGAAAAGCTCGCCGCATGCAAGGCGCTCGGCGCACAGATCCTCATCAACTACCGCGAGGAGGACTTCGTCGACGCCGTCGCGGCAGAGGGTGGCGCCAACGTCATCCTCGATGTCGTGGGCGCCAAGTACCTGAGCCGCAACATCGACGCTCTCGCGCCCAACGGCCGGCTCGTCATCATCGGCATGCAGGGCGGGGCCAAGGCCGAGCTCGACCTCGCGAAACTGCTCGCCAAGCGCGCCCAGGTGACGGCGACGTCGCTGCGTTCGCGTCCGCTCGCGGAGAAGGCCGCGATCGTGCGCGAGGTGCGCGACACGGTGTGGCCGCTCGTCGAATCGGGCGCCGTGCGGCCTATCGTCCACGCCACCTACCCGCTCGCGCAGGCAGCGGACGCGCACCGCGAACTCGCCGCGTCGGGGCACATCGGCAAGGTGCTGCTCACGCTCTGAGCGCGGCACGCTCTGCAACGGGGTAAGCGGAGTGACTGGGCGGCCGGGTGCGGGGTGCGCCGGCCCGGCGCACCTCTGGGAGCTGCGATCCCGCATGACAGGGTTTCAGCCCTGACCTGAGCATGCGGAACCCCGTGGGGCATGCGTCGACGCCTTCCTCCTCCCCTCGCTGACCTCCACACCCGACGCCCCGTCACCCGTCGATTCAAGGCCCCCCCTTCAAATCTCCCCGCCGCGTTTCCCCCTTCCCCAGCCCCTGACCTAGGTATGCTGCGAAAGCCCGAAGAATTGACCTAGTGAGAGCGGTTGTCATGTCAACACGTATGCGCATCGCAGCAACAAGCCTGCCCTCGTCTTCGGCGTGTCTCTTGTGACGCCGACAGCCCTGGCGGCTGAGAAGCCCGTGCCCGCAGCTCAGAGCTCAACCGACCGCTCTAGCGACGCAGAGTGCCTTGACCAGTTCCTCAAGGGTGGCGAGGCGAAGGCAACGCCCTTCATCCAGGCGAGCAGTCAGGAAGAAGCAATCAAAAAGCTCAATGACTACCAATGTGGAAAGGGCGCATCGGTACGTTTTACAACACCCAACTATGGGCCTTGCACGCTAAACCCCGGTGCAGTTTACCTGCGGAAGGAATATGACTAAAAGGCTGCGGGTAATAAGCATATCACGACATGCACCACGCCCGTAACATCTATCACTCACGCTGAAGAGATTCACTACAAGTGGTATGCGTGGCGGAAGAAGCCCGGCGGCACAACGATGTCAGGTGGTCGCAATATCGCAAAGCTCGAGCAGAAGAACGTGGTGAAGACCTGCAAGGGAACCACGAACACCACGTTTATTGGTTCCACGCTCGGTACGATCGTTTGGAAAAACAAGACCTACTACGCGCGGTCCTACACGAAGGTTGCTCAACTGAAGCGCACGATGTAGGCATGATCGCAGTCTTCGTAGACGGCTCAGCCAAGGTCGCACTCACGTCGGAAGACGAGCTTCTGAAGATCCTTGATAGCAACAAAAATCTTAGGACAAGAGTCTCATGGGAAGACTTGGACCTAGCCGGTGCAGCTCGGATTGAGAATAATCTGTACATTTGGGCTGCTGGAGACCTGAACGAATCGCCAGCGATTGCTTCAGCCCATGCAACATCAGAAGAAGCGACCGCCTGGATTGAAGATGACCCGATGAAACAATCTGGGTATTCAGCCGAAGTTCTGAGCCTCATTCGCCTGCCGATCGATGATCTCACCCAATTAGAGGTCTGACGTAACAGTGGAGGGGTAAGGCAGGTTTTCTGCCTTACCCCTCCACTGTTTTCTCACTCCGGCTCAACCGGGGTCCAGTGCAAGATCTTCATGTTCACCGGTCTCGTGCCGCCCATCCACGCATCGATCAGCGCGGCGTTGAAGGTCGCTGCGGCTTCCTCGTACTCCTGCGCTTCGATGCACGCGGCCACGGTCTCCATCTCAGACGCGTCGAGAGGGACGGTCGTCGTGATGTGCGTACGGTCTTCGATCGACGATGCTTTACCGCCCGTGTCGATCTCGACCTTCACCGTGCCTGGGATGGTGAAATGGCGCATCGCTGCCATGCGGTCCGCCTGGACTTTCCGCGCACCTCCCATGCCACGCTGCACGGCGGTGCGGCGCTTCTCTACGACCGGTGAGGCTTTCGCGAGCGGCATAGGGTTGCCGTCGCGATCGGCAGTCTTGGCCCATCGCTGCGCCTGACGATCACTCACGCCGGCCCACTGTGCCGCCTTCTTGATCGCCGCTGCGTGCGCGCTTCGCCTCGCCATTCACGCGGGCGAGCTCGCGTCGCTTCTGGCGGGGTGTACGGGCCTTGCTCAGACGCTCAGCGAGCTGGGCTTCCGCCTCGAAACGCGCGCGACGTTCGGCGCGCTGCGCGTGGTTTCGCACCATCTGCGGCACGGTCATGGCGCACCCCGACGCCCCGTCGCCCGCCGGCCCCAAGCCTCGACGTGCTACGACACCCCCGGCACATGCCGCGCGGCGCGCCTCACCCGACACGCCCGACACACCCACCGGCGCGTCATTCCCCCACAGCACCCACATACCCGGTATACATGTGAATACCGGGTATGCATACTGCGTATGCGGTAAGGGAACGGGAGCGTGACGTGCGCCGTCGACACATCGTCGGCGGCGCACGTCAGGCCTCACGAAGGGAAATGAACGATGACGCAACCAGCCCTCGAGCTCGACGGCGTGAGCAAGGTGCACCCCTCACCCGCGGGTGACGTGCACGCGTTGAAGGACATCAGCCTCGCGCTGTACCCGGGCGAACTCGTGGCCGTGATGGGCCCGAGCGGTTCGGGCAAGTCGACGTTGCTCAACATGGCCGGGGGCCTCGACGCGCCGACGAGCGGCGATGTGCGCATCGGCGGTGCGAGCATCGTCGGCGTCGGCCAGAAGGAGATGGCGAGTCTGCGCCGACGCAGCGTCGGGTTCGTCTTCCAGGACCTCAACCTCGTCCCGGCGCTGACGGCGGTCGAGAACGCCTCGCTCCCCCTCGAACTCGACGGCATGGGCCTGCGCGCCGCCCGCGCGGCCGGCCTCGAGGCGCTCGACGCCGTCGGCCTGGCCGACCTCGCCGACCGCTACCCCGAGGAGATGTCGGGCGGCCAGCAGCAGCGCGTCGCGATCGCGCGCTCCCTCGTCGGCGAGCGCCGCGTCGTGCTCGCCGACGAACCGACGGGCGCGCTCGACTCAGTCACGGGTGAGGAGGTGCTCATGGTGCTGCGTCAGCGCTGCGACGCGGGCGCCGCCGTCCTGCTCGTCACGCACGACTCGCGGCACGCGTCGTGGGCCGACCGCATCGTCAACCTGCGTGACGGCGCCGTCGTCGGCATCGTCGGCGACGAACCCGAGCCGTTCGGGGCGAGCGCCGTCACCCGCTCGCACGGTGCGACGAGTGTGACATCAGCAACGACGGAGGGCCGGGCATGATCACCGCGTCCGACCACCTGTCCCGGGTGCAGGAGCTCGCCGTCGTCAGCGTGCACACGTGGGTGCAGGGCTCGCCCCCGTCGCACGTGACGACGAAACCGGCCGAATCGTGGCTCGACGCGACGCACGGGCCGGCGCTCGAGGGCGTGTTCCTGTCGACACCGGCCCTCGTCGTCCTGCTCGTCGGCATCATCGCCGTTGCGCTCGTCATGGCGGTGCGGACGGCCGGCGCGACGCGTGCGTCGCGTCCGGCGATCTCGCACCTGGCCGCACCTGCGGGTCGTGGGTCGCGCAACTCATCGGCGTCGGACGCCTCGCGCGCAGGGGGTCGTTGAGATGGCCTCCCCCTTCGCCGGATGGCGGCTGCCGCTGCGCCTCGCGTGGCGCGACATCATGCGTTACAAGGCCCGCTCGGCGCTCGCTGCGCTGCTCATCCTGCTGCCCGTCATGGCGCTGGCGACGATGCTCGCCTTCATCTCGACGTTCGAGATCAGCCCTGACGAAGAACGCGCCCGCGCCGTGGAAGGGCTCGGCGGCCTCGTCACGGTGTCCGCCGAGAAACGGGGCGCGCCGATGCCTGCGGCCGGACGCGCCGTCACGACATCGAAGCCTCCGACGGCTGCGGAGGTGAGCGAACAGGCGGGCGTTGCCGCGCTCGAGGCCCACCAGGAAGGTTTCGTGTTCGCCGCCACGCAGGAGACGACGTCGGGTGGGTTCACGTCGACGTGGGGCACCGTCATGCTGACCGACGCCACCTCGCCCCTGCTCGCACGCAAGGCCACTCTCGTCTCGGGGCGCCTGCCGTCGAAGCCGGGTGAGGTCGCCGTCACCGAGTACGGCAAGAACATGGGGTTGCCGACCGAGGGGCCGATGCAGGCGCGCTCTGACTCCGGAAACCCGTCCGACAGCAAGACGGTGCACGTCACCATCGTCGGCACCGTGACGACGCCGTTCGCGGATGTCGCCGCCGTCGGGCCGGTGCCGACGGGGTACAAGCCGAGCTCGTCACCGGGGTTCCTCCTCGACGACACGCGCACGTTCTCGGCCGCTGACGTCGAGCAGTGGCACCGATTCGGCCTCGACCTGACGACCCGCGACAACGTGTCCGCGCAGGCGAGCGCCTATGACGTGAATACGACGGGCGATTCGAGCATGGCCTTCGCCATCGCCGTCGCGACGATGGCCTTCGTCGCCGTGACGGCACTGCTCGCCGGCCCGGCGTTCGCGGCCGGCGCGACGCGTCAGCGTCGCAGCCTCGGGCTCGTCGCGGCGAACGGCGGCACCCGCGCCGTCCTGCGCCGCATCGTCCTGGCCAACGCGATGATCCTCGGTGCGCGGACCGCGCTCGTCAGTGCCGTCCTCGGCACCGCGCTCGGTGTCGTCGCCGCGAAGATCACCTACCGGCAGGTGACGACCCTCGACGCGCCCACCGACATCCGATTCAGCTGGATCGTCGGCCTCGTCGTCGTCTCGACGCTCGCCGCGCTCATCGCCGCGTGGGTGCCCGCGCGGGCTGCGGGTCGTACCAACCTTCTGCAGGCCCTGCGCGGGCAGGTGTCGGCGCGTGTCGTCAAGCGTCGACTGCCGACGATCGGCGTCATCGCCGTCGCGGCCGGCACGCTGTGCCTGTTCTTCGCGACGCAGCGAGGGGGCGACGGGTCGTCGATGAGTGAGGAGGGGCAGACCGCCCTTGCGTACATCGGCGTGCCGCTGTTCTTCGGCGGCGCGGTGCTCGCGGTGCCGTACGTGCTCATGGTGGCCGGCAAGCTCGCCGGTCACCTGCCCCTGACGCCGCGCCTCGCGGTGCGTGAGGTCAGCCGTCAGCGCACGCGGGCGACGGCGTCGATCGGCGCGGTGCTCGCCACCGTCGCCGTGTGCACGGGCGTCAGCGTCTACGGCGCGAGCGAGGACGCGTACCTCGCCAAGACGTACACCCCGTCGATGCCGATGGGTGAGGCGGCGTTCGTCTCGAGCTCTCCCGGCTCGCGGACCAGTGAGGCGGACGACAACACAGCCATCGCGGCGATCCGCAAGATCGTCCCCGGCGCCGCGGGTGCGTGGACAGTGGGCGCCGGAGACTTCATGCCCCGCTATCTCGCAGGGAAGTGCCCGGCGAAGGGCTCCGGTCAGGACGCCGCCGCCGCGGCCGTCAGCGTGCTCGGCGTCGACGACGCCGGCATGAAGCTCATGGGCCTCGATGCCGCGACGCGAGATGCTCTGAAGCGAGGTGAGTTCCTCCACGTCGGGCCATCGACGAACGACAGCCTGGGCGTGGCGGGATGGGGCCCCCAGTCGAGCGCCACGACGATCACCGACGGCAAGGTCACGCTGGCCGCGGTGCAGTGGAAGAACGCCGAGCTGCCGGAGGCGACCGTCGCATCCTGCTCGCCCCTGACGGTGCCGGCACGCCCCGTGTCGTTCGACGCCGCGTTCAAGCTCGCTGGTTCGACGCCGAACTCGCTCATCGCGACGCGCGAAACGCTCGCGAAGCATCACATGACGGCCCATCTCGCGGCGATCACCGTCGCGCCCGAGGGTGGGGTGAGCAAGAAGCTCGAAGGTCAGCTCAAGGCCGCCTCCCCGATCGACATGCCGTTGATGGTGGAGCGGGGCTACTCGAGCCCGATCCTCGTCATCCTCGGCATCATGACGGCGGCGCTCGCGTTCGTCGTCCTGCTCACGACGATCGTGTCGACGCTGCTCACCGACGCCGAATCGCAGGCCGATGCCGCGACGCTCGCGACCGTCGGGGCGCCCACGGGGATGCGGCGACGCATCGTCGGCGCGCACGCGGCGGCGATCGGCGTCATCGGTGCGCTCATCGGCATCGCCGTCGGCATCGCGCCGGGGCTCATCCTGGCGCGGGCCTCGACGAACCACATGATGGACGAGCGGACGCACCAGCTCAGCGGCGGCACGTACGCGATCCCATGGTGGTCGCTCGCGATCATGCTCATCGCGGTGCCACTCGTCGCAGCGCTCGTGTCGATGCTGTTCGCACGCCGCAAGCCGGTGCTGACGAGGCGCGAGCGGTGAGCGTCATGCACGACTCGCGCCGGGTTCGGCGGGTTCGGCGGGTTCGGCGGGTGGGCGCGCCGCGTCGTACCGTTGAACGTTCATCGTTCACCGCGACGACGCGAAGGGGGCTGACGTGAGCGTTCGTAACGGCCTGCTCGCGCTGCTCGCGTCGCAGGAGATGTACGGCGCGCAGCTACGCTCCGAGTTCGAGGCGCGCACGGGCGGGCAGTGGCCCCTCAACATCGGCCAGGTCTACACGACGCTCGGGCGCCTCGAGCGCGACGGCCTCGTCGAGGGCGCGGGCGCGGCCGACGACGAGGGCCGCATTCCGTATCGCCTCACCGAGACGGGGCGCGGTGAAGTGGATTCGTGGTGGGCCCAGGCCGTCCCGCGCGACGTGACGCCACGCAACGAACTCGCCATCAAGTTGGCGCTCGCCGTCACGATGCCAGGGGTCGACGTGCGTGCGCTCGTCTCGACGCAACGCACCGCGACGATGCGGCACCTACGCGAGCTCAACCGGTCGAAACCGCGCCGCACACCGGGCGCGCCGAGCGCTCCGACGCCCGACGAGCTCGTCCTCGAATCGCTCATCTTCGCCGACGAGGCCGAGCTGCGCTGGCTCGACTACGTCGAGGAGCGGCTGGCTCGCGGCTGACGTCGTGCGCGGTCCACATGGATCGCGAGGTGGGAGCGCCTGGCGCGGGGTTGACGTCGAGGTGCTTCGTCGCGCGCGCCTCAGTGCTGACGCGGTAGCTCGCGCCAGGTGCCGGTTCGCACCGCCTGTGCGAGGTCGCCCCGACGCGCTCGGGCGGCGCTGAACGTGGGGCACCGCTCCTCGTGAAGCACCCGGCCACGTCGACTCACACAGACGGCCCAGGGGCAACGAAACACGAAACGGGTCAATGCCAGCAGCGGAACCAGGAGCAACAGCAGAGCCAGCTCGCCGATGAGGTAGACCAGGACGACGATGAGCGGGACGAGCACGATGGCGAAGATCACCGCCGAGATCAGGTCATCACCGCCGGGGGATGCACTGAGGAGCTGCCCGGCCCACCGGTGAGCCCGGGGGCTCCACGGCAGCCACCGGCAACGCACCGCATAGGCGCGCGGTTTCGTGCCCGCTGCCGCGGGTTCCTTGACTCTCATGTTCTGTCCCTGAATTCATGAACACGACGCCATGCCACTGCCGCGGCGACGAGCACCCGTGTGCATGTGGAGGCGAAAGGCCCAGGTTTCCGGGGTTGTCGGTGGCCAGGTTCACAATAGAGGCATGCCCCGCCTCACGATGATGCTCGCGCCGCCGCAGGTGCGTCGCGCTGCCCGTCGTCGCGGGGTGACGAAGGCGCGCCTCGCGGACGAGCTGCAGACGTTCGTCGAGGTCAAGCCCGCGCCGGGGCGCTGGAAGACGGCGGCACACATCACGACGTGCGTGACGCTGACGGTGCTGGCGTTGTCGTTCGTCCTCGGCCCACAGCTCGGTCTGCTCGGGTTGACGGGCACGTTCTTGTGCACCGTCAGCGTCAAGCGGACGTGGCGTCACCGCGTCACCATCCTCGCGTGCATGACGCTCGCGTACGTCGCGGCGTTGACGATCGGGGTGAGCGTCGCAGGACATGCGGTGCTCACGACGGTCGCGCTGACGGCGATCGCCGGCGTCAGTGTGCTTCTGTACCACGCGCTCGTCGGCGACCCGCCTGGCCCTGTCTTTCTGACGATCGGCCCGGCCATCGGCACGTATCTGCCTACGGTCGGCGTGCCCGGCAGCCGGTTCCTGCTGGCAGCAGGCTGTGGCGCCGTGATGTCGAGCGTGCTGAGCCTCGCGCTGCAGTACCCGCAGCGTCACGAACCGGAGGATCAAGCCGTCGACGAGGCGCAGGAGGCGTGTGACGCGTACTTCGAGTCAGACCCGGACGGCGATTTCGTCGAGACGGGCCGCCTGCGGGACACGGCGTACGCGTCGATCTTCTCCGCGGCGTGGGCGTTGAGCGCGGCGACAGGCCGCCGTCACCCCGACCCGCACTGGCGCGAGCTGACGAAGCGCCTGCGCCGGTTGCACATCGAAGTCGTCCAGCGCACCGCCGCGACGCGACTGCCCGGGGCCGTGATCGCCGTCCCCGTCATGGCGCAGGCGCGCTACCTCGGACGCCCACCGCGGCGCTACCTGCTGCGCTGGGGGTTGTCGCGCTCGTCCTTGCCTGCGCTGATCGCGCGGCGCGCCGCGCTCGCGGTGCTGCTGACGTGCGTGCTCGCGTACGCGCTCGGCGTCACGCATCCGTACTGGGCGGTCATGACGACGGCGCTCCTCATCTCCCTCGGCGGCGACCGGCTGACCTTGACGCATCGAGCGGCGCACCGCTTCGTCGGCACCGTCATCGGTGTCGGGTTGTTCTTCCTCGTCAGCCTCACGCATCCCAGCGGGTGGTGGGTCATCGTCGTCGCGCTGACGTGCGTGTACCTGCTGCAGTGGACGGTCGTGCGCAACTACGCGCTCGGGTCGATGTTCATCACGCCGATGGCGCTGCTCGTGGCGTCGGCGGGCACGGCGCACAAGCCGATCGGTGAGTTGATGCTCGATCGCATCTTCGAGACGGCCCTGTCGTGCGTCATCTGCCTGTTCGTGCTGTGGGCGTTCGGGCGTCGTCTGCCCGTGCTGCTCGTGCGTCGTCAGTTCCGTCGCGCCCTGCGCGCCCTCGAGCGGGTGCTGCTGCTCCTGGCCGACGGTGAGCACAACTCCGAGCGGGGCGTCAGCGCGCGGCGCGACCTCGTCTTCGAGCAGCTCGAGGCCGCGCACGTCCTGCAGATAGCACAGCGCGACCTGCCGCGCGTGCTCGGGTCGTGGAGCGAGCTCGAGGCGAGCCTCGGTTCGGCCACGTACGTGACCCTCGCGGCGTGCTGGACGCACGATCCGCTCGCTCACCTCGACGCCGACGCGATGGCGTCACGCCTCGCGCGCCTCATCCACGACCTGCCGCCCGTCTCGACGCAGCTCGTCGACGCGACGACCATCGCCGCGAGCGTCGACGACCTACTCGACGTCGGGGGGCACGGCACCGCGCCGCGCCCGTAGCGGTGTCGTCGCGACCGCCGAGGTGGCACTCCCCCACGTCCCGGCCCACCCACGCCATGAGTGAGAACATCCTGCGCGGCGTTGAGCAGAGCAACCGTGGCACCCGCCGACTGCCGTATCCACCAGCCGCCGAGCCCGCCAGCTGCCGACCACCGACCACCGAGACCGCCGACCGCCGACCACCCCCGACCACCGACCGCTGATTACCGACTGATGGTCACTGGCTGATGGCCGCCAGCTGCCAGCGGCACCTGTTGTCACCCCCCTGCGATGAGCGGCCGGGGCTGTCATTCCGCCTGAGCAGTGCCGTCACTGGAGCGTGAAACGCCACTGACAACAGCGTCGTATATCTCATCGATCGTGCGCGGCATCGCCCCGATGACAGGACGCCGGCGAGCGCCTGGGCCTTCGCCGCCGGCGTCGCCGGGC
>NZ_DCNR01000027.1:0-23274 GCF_002322065.1 Dermacoccus sp. UBA1591
CGAACTCATGAAGTCGAACTCCGACCTCGCCTGAGCCCCTTCTCCGACACCGTACGTCTGTCACCGCTGAGCCCCGCCCTATTGAGCGATGCTCAACAAGAGTGATAGACAGGGTGAGGCGCGTCACGGCGCCACGTCCCCGAGCAAGGAGCCACGGTGCAACGGACACTACGAGACGAGGACAAGGCCCTGCAGCGCGAGCTGCGCGCCTTTGCCGAGAGCTTTCCCGACCACATCAAGACCGGATACATCGCTGACGGCGAGGTGGTGCCCGAGTTGCTGCGCGAAGGTCAGCGCATCCTCGACGACGCCGACCTGGCCGCACCCCACTGGCCGACCGAATGGGGTGGGCGCGGCTGGGACGAACTGCAGCTGCACATCTACCGTTCCGAACTGCAGCGTGCCGGCGTGCCGATGCCGCTCGCGTTCAACACGAGCATGGTCGGCCCCGTCATCGCCGCGTTCGGCTCGCAGGAACTCAAGGAGCGTTTCCTGCCGAAGACGAAGAGCTGCGAGATCTGGTGGTCGCAGGGCTTCTCCGAGCCGGACGCCGGCTCCGACCTCGCGTCCCTGCGCACGACAGCGGTGCGCGAGGGCGACGAGTACGTCGTCAACGGACAGAAGACGTGGACGACGCTCGGGCAGTTCGGTGACTGGATCTTCACCCTCGTGCGCACCGACCCGAGCGCCGACAAGCCGCAGAAGGGCATCTCCTTTCTCCTCATCGACATGTCCTCCCCCGGCCTCACGGTGCGCCCGATCAAGCTGATCGACGGCCGTCACGAGGTCAACGAGGTGTTCTTCGACGACGTCCGCGTGCCCGCCGACCAGCTCGTCGGCGAGGAGAACCGCGGCTGGGACTACGCGAAGTTCCTGCTCGGCAACGAGCGCACGAGCGCCGCGCCCGTCGGCTCGATCAAGGCGGCGCTCGCCGCGGCGAAGGAGCACGCGAAGGCCACACGCAGCCCGCACGGCACCGCCCTCGACGAGCCACTGCTCGCCGCGCGCTTCGCCCAGCTCGAGGCCGAGGTCATGGCGCTCGAACTGACGGTGCTGCGCGTCGCGGGTGACTCGCGTGACGGGCGCCCCGACCCGGCGTCGTCGATCCTCAAGCTGCGCGGCAGCCAGCTGCAGCAGGACGTCTACGAACTCATGGTCGACGTGGCCGGCGTCGACGCCCTCACCTGGTACACGGGCGAGTGGGGCAGCGAGACGCTGCCGCGGTATCTCAACTACCGCAAGGCGTCGATCTACAGCGGTTCCAACGAGGTTCAGCGCAACATCATCTCCGGCGGCATCCTTGGACTGAAGGGCTGAATCATGGACTTCACACCCACCGAAGAACAGCGCGCGTTGCAGAGCGCGGTGCGCGACCTCGCCTCGAGCCTCACGCCGAAGGACACCGGATCCGGCGCCCCCGCCGGCCCGCAGCCGTTTGACGCGGACGCCTGGGGCAAGCTCGCCGAGATGGGCCTGCTCGGGCTCGCCTTCGCCGAGGAGAAGGGCGGTTTCGGCGCGTCGGCCATCGAGGTGACGCTCGCCGCCGTCGAGCTCGGCGCGGCTCGCGTCACGCTCCCCTACGCCGATGCGATGGCGGCTGCGGCGGCCCTCGACGCGGCGAACTCGCCGCTGCTCGCCGACGTCATCAGCGGCGAGAAGCTCGTGCTCACCGCGTTCGGCGAGTCGGGTGCGACGTGGTCACCGGCCGCGAGCGCCCGCACCGCGTCGGGTAGCGAGCTGGCGGGTGAGGCTCGCGGCAACACCGACCTGTCGGCGGCGGACGCCATCGTCACGACCGCCGGCACGGGCGACGACGTCGGGGTCTACCTCGTCGAATCCCCCACCGTCGACGGCCCGAAGGTGACGCTCGACGGCGCCCCCGCGACGCGGCTCAGCGGCCGCGAGGTGCTCGACGCTGCGCTCGCACTGGGCAACGTCGCACAGTGCGGCGAGGCGCTCGGAGCGATGGGAGCCGCGCTCACACTGACGGTCGAGTACCTCAAGACGCGCAAGCAGTTCGGCGTGCCGATCATGCGGTTCCAGACCCTCACGCAGCGCGCCGCCGACATGTACGTCGGCGTCGAGCTGACGCGCAGCGCCGTGCTCTACGCGGCGATGGCGCTCGCCGACCCCGGTGAGGGCGACGACGCGCTCGACCTCGACGCCATCGTGTCGCGGACGAAGTACCTCGTCGGCACCTACGGCCGGCTCGTCGGCCAGGAGGCGATCCAGTTGCACGGTGGCATCGGCATGACGGCCGAGTACGCCGTCGGCCACTACACCTCGCGCCTCGCGACGATCGAGCGGACCTTCGGTGACACCCGTCAGCACCTCGCGGCCCTGGCGGCCGGCGTCGGCGGGCACACGTCGGTCGACGTCGTCTGAGACTGCTCGCACGACGAACGCCGGGCGGCGAATGACGAACGGCGGGACGAGCATTCAAGCTCGTCCCGCCGTTCGTGTGTCATGCGCTCGTCGCCGACAAATCCGGCCCGCCGCGCAGCGTCAGCCGATCGTCATCACGACGCGTTCGACGACTCGTCGCTCGCGGCATCGCGGTCGAGTCGCGCGAACCGGTCGAACACGGCCGCACCGATGGGCAGCGCGCGCTCGTCGAGCATGAACGCAGGGTGGTGCAGGTCGGTCTCGTCGCTGTCGCCGTCCCAGACGCCGAGGCGCAGGTAGATGCCGGGGATTTCTTCGGTGTACCAGCCGAAGTCCTCGCCACCGGACGACTGGTCGGCCTCGCCGACGCCGTCCTCGCCGAGGACGTCGGTGACCGCCTGGGCTGCGAGCTGCGCGCACGCCTCGTCGTTGACGACCGGCGGCACACCTTGCACGTAGTTGACCTCGGCCTTCACGCCGTACAGCTCGGCGATGCCCGAGATCGCGGGCGGCACGACGTCGGGCAGCTGCGCCCACGTGTCGCGGCTCGCGGAGCGGACGGTGCCGACGAGCGTCCCCTTCGACGGGATGACGTTCGCGGCGCTGCCGCCGGCCTGGATCGAGCCCCACGTCATGACGGTGCCCGAGCGCGGGTCGATGCGGCGGTCGATGACCTGAGCCGCGCCCGTCGCGATGCTCGCGAGCGCGTAGATGAGGTCGCCGGTCTCGTGCGGACGCGCGGTGTGCCCGCCGTCGGAGGTCAGCGTCACCTCGATCTTCGCGTTCGAGGACGTGATAGCGCCCGCGTGCACACCGACGTCACCGACGACGCGGTGCGGGTCGCAGTGAAGCGCGATGATGCGGTCGACGCCCTCGATCGCGCCGTCCTCGACGCAGTCGACGGCGCCGCCGGGCATCTGCTCCTCGGCGGGCTGGAAGATGAGGCGGACGGGGCGCGGCGGCGGGTTCTTCGCGAGCAGCGTCGCGGCGCCGAGCAGCATCGCCGTGTGCGCGTCGTGGCCGCAGGAGTGGCTGACGCCCTCGTTCGTCGAGGCGAACTCGAGGTCGGTCTCCTCATCCATCGGCAGCGCGTCGATGTCGGCGCGCAACGCGACGAGGTCGTCGGCCGTCGCGTCGTCGGCGGCGGGCACGTCACAGATCAAGCCGGTGCCGAAGGAGAAACGTCGCACCTCGAACCCGAGACCTTCGAGCTGTTCGGCGACGTAGTCCGTCGTCGCCTTCTCCTCATAGCTCAGCTCGGGGTTGGTGTGCAGGTGGCGGCGCCACTCGACGAGCTTGTCCCGCAGGTCGTCGTCGATGCCGTCGTACGCCATGGCGGCCTCGTGTGCCGCGTCGACGTCGGGCTCGGAGTTCGTCCCACCCGTGTTCGCGTCGTTCTTGTCCGAGTCACTCACCGAAGATCCTTTCGCAGAAGGCCAAGACCCGCTGTTCCATGTCCCAGCGGTTGTTGAGACGTTCGAACTCGTGCCCCTCGTCGGGGAACAACAGCATCTCCGTCGGCACGCCCCGCGACGCGAGCACGCCCAGCGCCTGGTAAGCCTCGGAGACGGGGACGTTCGAGTCGAGCTGGCCGTGGATGAACATCACGGGCACGTCGACGCGGGAGAACTGACGCAGCGGGGAGGCTTGCGCGAGCAGGTGCCGGTCGAGCTTGGGGTCGCCGTACTTGGGCATCGCCGCGGAGGCGATCCACGGGTCGGTGTCACGGTAGAACGTCTCGAGATCCGACATGCCGCACGCCGCGATGCCGCCGGCCCAACGCCCGGCGTGCCGGGTGAGCGACGCGTGCACGAGGTATCCGCCGTACGAGCGGCCCATGATGACGGCCTGGCCGTCGCGGGTGATCCCGGCGTCGATGAGATGGTCGAGCGTGTCCTCGGCGTCGTCGATCGCCGCGAACCGGCCGTAACGGTCGTCGGCCTGTGAGAAGCGCCGCCCGCGTCCTGCTGAGCCACGCACGTTCGGCAGGAACACCGAGTGCCCGGTCGCCGCGAGCTTGCGCAGCACGTTGTTGTAGTCGGGGCGAGCCTGTCCCTCGGGGCCGCCGTGGAAGTAGACGATCGTCGGGGCGGGCTCGCTCGGCGCGGGCCCGACGGCCCGGTAGAGCCACCCGGACAAGCGCATGCCGTCGCGCGCCTCGTAGTGGAGCAATTCGGGGATGATGTCCGCTTCGCCCCACGCGGACAACACCGGCCGGCCACGTTCGTCCGTCGGGCGCGCGGGTGACATCGTGTCGAGGTCGTCTTCGTCGGCCAGTGCGTCAGCGCCGCTCGCGCCGACGTCGTCCCCGGTCGCTGCGTGCCCGGCCGTCTCGTCGTCCGAGCTGCCCGCACGGGGACGGTTCTCGGCGACGCTCTCACCGACGGCGTCGCTCACCGCTTCGTCGACCGCCGTTGCGACAGCGCGGAACTCGTCGCCGACCCAGCGTCGGGCGGCAACGTCGTAGACGACGACCGTGGGCGGAAACTCGGGTCCGGCGACGGTGAGGGCGAGCAGCGACCCGTCCTCCGTCAGCGACGGCGTCGTCGCGATGAGCGATGGCAGCTCGGGCAGGTCGACGACGCGGGCGCGCCCACCCGTCAGGTCGACGATCTGCAGGTCGCACCACCCCTCGTCGTTCCACAGGACGGCCGCCACGGAACCGTCGAGGGAGACGGCGAACTCCTCGACGTCGGCGTCCTCACGTTCGAGGAGCACCTCGACGTCGTGGGCGTGCTCGGTGGGGGTGAGCCGCAGGAGTCGGAACCGTTCGGCGCTGTGGTCGCTGCGCACGATGAAGCTGGGGCGATCCCCGTCGAACGTGACGAATCCGCGGTCGGTCGTCGAGCCGTTGTCGACCGGCATGAGGGGGCGCCAGGTGCCACCGTCGTCGATGGCCAGGAGCTCACGGTTGCCGCGCGAGCCGACGCGGAACAACGAGACGTTGCCACGCGAGTGCGTCAGGGCGCCGCCGGTGCGCCGGTCGACGACGCGCGTCTCCCCCGTCACCGGATTGAACAGGCGGCCCTCGACGGTGCCCTCGCGGTCGAAGACGGAGACGGCGACGAAGTCGTCGTCCCAGCTGACGAGCTCGACCGTCTCGTACGCGGCGAGGTCGACGGTGTACGAGTTCGCGTCGTCCGGGTCGGAGGTGACGAACCAGATCTGCTCGCGGTCACCACCGTCGGGTGCGACCTCGCAGGCGAGCCAGTGCCCGTCGGGTGAGTACAGGACGCGCCGCACACCACCTTCGACGGGAAGACGCACCTCGCGCTCCTCGCCGACGATCGGAACCCCGTCGTCGTCGAGCGGCATCTGCAGTGCGAAGGGAAAACGGTCCTGTTCGACGACGACGCACGCGAGCAGCCGCCCGTCGGGCGAGAGCGCAGGGTCCTTGACGTACCGGTCCAGCGTGCGCGGGCGTGGCGGGGCGCGGTGCTCGGCGGGTGGCGCGTAGGAGGTCAGGACGTGGGCATGCTCGGGTTCGGGCGGGCTGACGTCGTTCACGTCAGCCGATCCTAGGCGCCCGGGGGGCCAGACCTCCAGAGCGAGCGCGCCTGGTTCGTCTCCGGATGCCGGAGAACCGACCTCGCGGGTCATGATCGACGTGGTGCCGCGGAGTCGTCGGGGCCAGGAACATCACCTGACGCGGCCGTGGCAGCGTCACCGCGATCGGCGCCCACCGCGGTCTCGGATGGGGTCTGCGACGAGGCTGCAGCCGGCGCTGTCGGTGCAGGTGAGCGCAGGATCCACGTGTCCTTGCCGCCACCGCCGCGGGAGGTGTTGACGATGAGCGAACCAGCCGGGGCCGTTCGGGTGAGGGCGGCAGGGACGGTGTGGGCGCTCAGCTTGCGCGCATCGAGGACGCTGGGTTCCCCCGACTCGCCGGGCGCACTCCCGGGCTGCTTGGTGGCGCGAACGTGCACGAACGCCCGCAGGTCGACGTGCCGCGGGTGGATGCAGGTGCGTCCGCTCTCGTCGGCGGCGTAGGTGGGCAGCGTCGACAGGCGCACGATGTCCTGCGCGATGAAGTGGTCGGGATGCGCCCGCAGCTGCTCGGCGCGTTCGTCGAGCTCGGCTGGGGAGCACTCCGGCCCGATGGTGATGCCGGCGCCGCCGTAGCCGTCGACGGGTTTGACGACGCGTTCGTCGAGCCGTGCGATGACCTCCTCGACCTTGCCGGGTTTGTGGCACAGATCGGTGGGGACCTGTTCGAGCAGGGGCTCCTCGTCGAGGTAGAACCGGATCATGTCGGGCACGAGCGCGTACACGGCTTTGTCGTCGCCGACGCCGTTGCCGAATGCGTTGACGAACGCGAGACGGTGGTGGGCGAGGGCGTCCTCGAGTCCGGGGCCGAGTGGTTGACCGTCGCAACCGAGGGCTGCGAACAGTTGATCCTTCTCGATGCGCGCGTAGACGACGTCGAGTGGGCGCAGCGTCGTCGCGTCCTGCAGGTGCAGGCGCCCGTCGACGACGCAGAGGTCCGCGGGCGTGCAGACGGGCATGCCGACGAACTCGGCGATGCGGCGGTGCTCGAACCAGGCGGAGTCGCCCTCGCCCGTCGAGACGAGCGCAAGCCCTGGGTCGTCGGGGTTCGCGGCGTGCGCAGGTGCCGCGGCCTGCAGCGTCTCGCGCAGCATCGCGAATCCGTCGCGGGGCTCGAGCAGGTCGTACTCGCTGATCACGTCGGCGAACGTGTCGTTCGCCATCGCGCGAAGGAAGTGCGAGAACACCACGCCGGAGGGAACACGAAGGTTGTCCTCGAGGACGAGCCATCGCCCGTCGGCGCACACGAGATCCATGCCGCAGATATGGGCTCGCACGGACCCGGAGGGTTGGAGGCGGCCTTCGTCGACGTAGCCCGGTGAGCGTTCGATGTCGTCGGCGTCGACGACCCCAGCCTCGATGATGCGTCGCGGCCCGTAGATGTCGTCGAGGAACGCGTTGAGGGCGCGGGCGCGTTGTTCGAGGCCCGCGCTCAGGTCGGCCCACGTATCAGCGTCGATGATGCGGGGGATGAAGTCCGTCGGGAAGATCCGGGGTTCGTCCTCACCGCTGACGCGGAAGGTGATGCCCTCAGCCGTCTCCATGGCCTCTGCTCGTTCTTGCCGGGCCGCCCGCTCGTCATCACTGAGCGCAGCGATTGCTGCCAGGGCTGCGACGTAGGCGAGGCGGGGCGCGCCGTCCGCGTCGACGGCTTCGTCCCAGGCCTTCGCGACCGACGTGAGGCCGGCTTCGGTGGCTTCGAGCGTCTGCGTTTCGGCGTTCGCGCCCGGGTGCACGTCGGTGGGGCCGTTGTCGTGCAGCCCGAGCAGCGCGCCCTCGTTCGACAGGCCTGACGACGGGTCGTTCTCAGAGGCGGGCATGCCTCGTTTATACGCCGCCGCCGGACCGCGCAGACCCCGAATCGGCTTTTCCACCACACCGATTCGGGGCGTTCGATGCTCGGACGACGATCAGACGACGCCGAGCGCGAGCATCGCGTCGGCCACCTTGACGAAGCCCGCGATGTTGGCGCCGCGCACGTAGTCGCCCGGCACGTCGTAGGCGTCGGCCGTCTCCTCGCAGGTGCGGAAGACGCCGTTCATGATGGCGCGCAGGCGTTCTTCGGTGTGGTCGAACGACCACGAGTCGCGGGAGGCGTTCTGCTGCATCTCGAGGGCGCTCACCGCGACGCCGCCGGCGTTCGACGCCTTGCCGGGCGCGAAGAGGACGCCGGCCTCCTGCAGCAGGGCGGTCGCTGCGGGCGTCGTCGGCATGTTGGCGCCTTCGGCGACGGCGATGCAGCCGTTCGACACGAGGGTGCGCGCCGCGTCGTCCGGGAGCTCGTTCTGGGTGGCGCAGGGCAGGGCCACGTCGCACGGCACGTCCCAGATGCTTCCTTCGGAGACGAATCGGGCGCCCTCGTGCTCGTCCGCGTATTCGCTGATGCGTCCGCGCCTGGATTCCTTGAGTTCGCGCATGGCGTCGATGTCGAGGCCCCGCTCGTCGACGACGTACCCGCCGGAGTCGCTCATCGCGACGACGGTGCCGCCCAGCTGGGTGACCTTCTGTGCGGCGTAGACGGCGACGTTGCCGGAGCCGGAGATGACGACCTTCGCGCCGTCGAAGGAACGGTTCTGCGTCGCGAGCATGCGTTCGGTGAGGAACACGAGGCCGTACCCGGTGGCTTCGGTTCGCGCCTGGGCGCCACCCCAGGTGAGGCCCTTGCCCGTGAGCACTCCGGCCTCGTAGCGGTTGGTGATGCGCTTGTACTGGCCGAAGAGGAAGCCGATCTCGCGGCCGCCGACGCCGATGTCGCCGGCGGGCACGTCCGTGTATTCACCGATGTGGCGGTACAGCTCCGTCATGAACGACTGGCAGAAACGCATGATCTCGGCGTCGGAGCGGCCCTTCGGGTCGAAGTCGGAGCCGCCCTTGCCGCCGCCGATGGGCATACCGGTGAGCGCGTTCTTGAAGACCTGTTCGAAGCCGAGGAACTTGACGATGCCGAGGTAGACGCTGGGGTGGAAGCGCAGGCCACCCTTGTACGGTCCGAGCGCCGAGTTGAACTCGACGCGGAATCCGCGGTTCACCTGCACGCGGCCGTCGTCGTCGACCCACGGCACGCGGAAGATGATCTGACGCTCGGGCTCCGCCAGACGCTCGATGATGCTCGACTCGACGTAGTCGGGGCGTCGCTTCAGCAGCGGGCCCAGGCTGGCGAGCACCTCGTCGACAGCCTGGTGGAACTCAGCCTCTCCGGGGTTGCGGCGCAGGATCGTCTCGCGCACGGTTTCGAGCTGGGGTTCGAGCCGCTCAGGCATGTGTTCTCCTCATCGTGGTGTCCCGCCACCTTACGAGCGGATGCCTGTGACGGCCATGTGACGTTGGCCCGGTTCGGAACTCCACTCGAGTGTGGGTGAGTCACGACTCGCCGAGGAGCCTTGCCAGTTCTGCGCCAACGGAGTGAGACGCGAATCGACGACCGCCCACACGATCGCGTGATCGATCACCCCGTACTCATGGCAAGGATGTTTCGCATTCCATAGACGCGCTCTAGACGTCGGCAACATAGACAACCTCCGCCTGCGCGAGAGCTGAGTCACGGAAATACGGGTTGCGGATGGCGCGCTTCACCACGAGGTCAACATCGCGTTCGAGGATCCTGCTCCTGTCGTCACGGAGGGCGCAGAAGTCCTCCAGCGGATCGGGGCGATCAGGGAGGAAATCGACCAGAGAGTCGACGTCGCTGTTGTGATGAGAAGTCCCCGCAGCAGCTGAGCCGAACAGGGACAACTCGGCCACGCCGTGACGTTCTGCGACGCGGCTGATCGCCTCGTGGTCCAGGCTCACGACGGAAGGCATGCCCTGCGTATCGCACCGCAGGCTGGATCGACCACAGCACCGGCGGACGCCCGCGACGGGTCGCCTGCGTCCACCACAGGGATCGAGTCAGTCCGTGTAGCCGATGCTCATGTCGACGTCGTCGATGTCGCCGAGTGTCAGCAGTTGCACCCTCTGCCGGCGCCGCAGCTTGCGTGCGAACGCCTGCCGGATTTCGCGGTTCTTCCCACGCCTGCATTGGGGGCAAGAATAGCCCGTGTGGATTCTCTGCCTAACCATTCTCCCGCTCCGCCCACCATCGTCGAGCGCACTCCTCAGAGACTCGTCCTCGCCGATAGAAGTGAGGTGCGCAGCCAACTCACGACCGATATCGTGTGACACCGCACGATGAAACGGGGAATCGGACGTGTACATGCTCAGGCTGGCCCCGAGGCACGTCGGCGGCGGCGTATCTGTCGCTGCTCGCCGGTGAGGCGACGATGACGACGACCGTCGAGGCGTTCGAGAACGTCGAATCGGCGCACTTCAAGGCGAAGGACATTCTGGGCGCCTCGCGCTTCGCCCTGCTGCCGACGGACAACCCGCACGTCACGTCGGATCTGAAGAAGATCGCCGACGGCAGGGCGCTCAGCCCGGTGCTGCTCGTGCGTGGTGACGCGACGAGCGGACGCGACGCCATCATCGCCGACGGTTATCACCGGGTCTGCGCGAGTTATCACACGGACGAGAACACCGACGTGCCTGTGCGCATCGTCGACCTCGCGCACCGTTCCGCCTGAGGTCGCGACGGACGTGAACTTCGCGCAACTCGCTCTCATCTGTCTCGTCGCGGTGCTCGGGCCGCTGTTGTCGTTGCCGCGCGCGGTGAGGTTGCCGGTCGTCATCGGCGAGCTTGTCGTCGGGCTCGCGCTCGGGCAGACCGGCGCGCGGGTGCTCGACCCGCATGACGGCACGTTCGCGTTTCTCGCGGACGTCGGGTTCGCGCTCGTCATGTTCGTCGCCGGCACGCACGTGCCGGTGCGCGACAAGGCGCTGCGCACGGGTGCGTCGATCGGCGTGGCGCGGGCGGTCGCCGTCGGGGTGCTCGCCGCGCCCGCAGGATGGGCGATCGCGCACGTGTTCGGCACGGGGCACGCGGGGCTGTACGCGGTGCTGCTGGCGAGTTCTTCGGCGTCGATCGTCATGCCGGCGCTGCAGGGTATGCCGCTGACGGGGCCCTCGATCGTCGCGATGCTGCCGCAGTTGGCGCTCGCGGACGCGGCGTGCATCGTCGCGTTGCCGTTCGCGATCGATCCGGCGCACATGTCGCGGGCGGCGATCGGCGCTGCGGCGGTCGTGGCGGTGTCGCTCGTCGTGTTCTTCGTGCTGCGGTTCGTCGAGCAGCGCGGGTATCGACGGCGGGTGCACGAGGTGTCGGAGGATCGCGGGCTGGCGCTCGAGCTGCGGGTGACGCTGACGATCCTGTTCGCCGTCGCGGCGCTCGCGCAGTGGCGGCACGTGTCGATCATGCTCGCCGGGTTCTGCGTGGGGTTGGCCGTCGCCGGTGTCGGTGAGCCGAAGCGCGTCGCGAAGCAGGTGTTCGCGCTGACGGACGGGCTGTTCGCGCCGATCTTCTTCGTATGGCTCGGGGCGTCGCTCAATCTGCGTGACCTCGCGGCGCACCCGGACGCCGTCGCGCTCGGTGTGACGCTGGGGTTGAGCGCCCTCGTCGTGCACGGCGCGATGGCGGTGACGAAGCAGCCGTGGCCGGTCGCCGTCACGACCGCGGCGCAGATGGGTGTGCCCGTGGCAGCCGCGACGACGGGGACGCATCTCGGTGTGCTGCGACCTGGCGAGGACACGGCGATGCTGCTCGGCGCGCTCGTGACGATCGTCGCGACGGCGGCCCTCAGTGGCCCGCTGGCGAAGGTGGCGCAGCAGGACGGCCGCGTCGATCCGCCACCCACCCCTTAAACATTGAAGCGGAACTCGACCACGTTCCGTAGCCGAATAACCTCTCGACCCACCGCTCCACATCATCCCCGAGCGGCACCCAATGCCGTAGCTCGGTCCAGACCCCGTTACCATTCTTCGACCTGACGTACTTCTCACGGGGACAGGGGGCGATCAGATGTCAGAATCTGATCGCGCTCGCTCTCCTGCAAGCGCCCGGCGCAACAACTCCACCATCTCCTCATGATGAGTGCGCACATCTGCGTCGTTCCAACTCCCGGTCTCCGCCCGCCGTGCCATCAGCTCGAGTTTCAGGCTCTGCCGGCGAGCATCGTGGTTGTTCGCCTTCTGCGCTGGGAGGTAGTTGCTGAACTTCGAGTTGGTGCTCACAGTGACCAGCGCCAAGTTCCCGAACCAGTCGAGAAGGTGCGGATCCTCCAGGCGGTATGCGAAGGAGGAGTGCTCGATGTCCTCGGTGCCCGGGGAGAAGTGCTCCACGGAGGTGCGGTAGCTGAAGGTGAAGTCCCATTGGTTCATCTCCTCCACCAGCAGGTAGTCCAGGTACGTGAACACGATGCGCGGGATGGCGAAGCCGAGCGCCATCCCATCCGGGCCGGTCTCCTCCTTGTCCGGGTCCGGGGTCACCGCCTCGCGCAGGCGCTCGTGGGCATGGGACTCGAGACAGTGGAGGAAGCCCTGAGCTGTGATCGGCTCATCGTGATCGGTGAGCTCGGTGACGTAGCGAAGTGCATCGGTCATCCAGTGCATCGTGCGCGGGGAGGTGTAGGTGATGCGCAGCGCCGACTGTAGCAGCAGGATCCGTCGGTGCAGGCTGCGCGGGCCGGCACCGGATTCGTCAGCGGCGAAGGTCGAGGGGTACCGGGGAGTGTCCTGCCCGTTGTTGCCGCGACGGGACGATCCTCGCGCGAGCCGGTACAACGACCAGCTGCCAGGTTCCTCGTCCGTGGTGGATTCGTGCCCGGTGGTCAGCGTCGCATCACGCTTGAGAATGAAATGATCGAACAGGTAGCGGATGCGCAGCAGGTCCGTGGTGAACTTGCGCACCCAGTCAATCCGCTCCGGCGGCGGTAGTGAATCGACGCGTGCAGAGAAGCGCTGCACTAGCAGTTTGTCGTCGAGCTGACGATCATCCTCCCGTGCGGAGCCCCTGCCTGCTCCCTCCACCGCGAGAACCTGCAGCAGCAGAGTCGGGAACGTGATCTGCGATGTGAATCGCTCGCCGCCGTCGGCATCTTCCGACTCGGTCCTGACCGTGGTCTGGGAGTAGGCAGCCACCGCATCGTCGAGGGTCAGCGCGGTGGATTCGGGTGTGTTCGAAGCGTCGTCGGCGGCGGGCGAGGCCGCTTCGGAGGTGGTGTCGATGAGTTGTGCACGCAAGCGGGAGAAATCTGCTGTCGGCATCTGGTCCCAGTCGGGGCCGAAGACTTCTGCGCGTTGGGAGGTGTTTCCGGCAGTGGCGCTCATCCCCACGTAGTGCTCCATGTCGGAGCATGCTGTCCAGACGCGGTTCAGCAGGGCGCGATCGAGGGGGTCAGACAGGTATCGGAGGAGTCGCGCCTTGACGATGTCCACGGGACTGAGCTGCGCACCGCGCGTATTCATGATCTCGAAGTACCGATTCAGATCGGTGCTCCGGTCGATCGGCATGCGGACGACGAGGACCCTGGTGAGCAGATAGTCGATCACCTGGGGAGTCTGTAAACGGTCACCGTCGGCCCCGCCGTCCAGTAGCTGTTCGATAATCATCGATGCGCGGAGGATGCCGGAGTCCTCTCGATCCTTCTCATCCTCCGCCGGCTCATCGATCGTATCGGCGACGCCGCGGAGAGCGCGGGTGGCCTTCTCCCGAGCCTCGTAGGTGAGCGGCCGAAGCGGACCGATGCGGTCCTTCAAACCCGGCCGGGAAGAGAGCTTGACCAGCAGGATATACAAGGTGGTCAGGCGCTGCTGTCCGTCGATCACGTCGAGCGGCTCATCGGCCCGTTGCGGAGGGGCGACCACGAGGTTGCCAAGGAAGTAGTCCTTGGCCTCCTCCTGCTCGGCCTCGTCGAAGACGTCGTGGATCAGGCGGTGTATCTGCTCCTCGCCCCAGGTGTAATTGCGCTGGTAGAGGGGAATCGAATAGCTGGGAGCGTCCGGGCTGAAGAGCTGCCCGACGGGGATGGCCTGGACGTCATCCTGAGCGATGGTCTGTGTCATCTCAGCGGGACTCCTTCAGCAGGGTGAGGAGCCGTGCATCCTCCGGGTTGTCAGTCCGCGCCGTGCGCGGGGCGCTCATGTTCTCCAGCTCGATCTCCCGCGGATCGAGACTGTCGCGGATGGCGGAGAACAGGTTCACCTTGTTCAGGCCGTCCATATTGGTGCTGATCCCTCGTGCGTAGTTGTCCGTGGTTCTCCAGCCCAGACGCTCGTACGCCAAGCGGAGGGAGTATGCCCAGCGGAAGAGGTGGCGTCGTACCTGCGGCATATCGGCCTCGGAGTACTTGTTCGTGTAGTACAGGACCGCGGCGACGTACAGCTCCCGGCAGTACCTGAATCGCGCCCCGTCGTGGAAGACCGTGCGATCCGCAGTCGTGAGACCGGCTGTGTTGGCGTCGGAGAAGAGTTCCTCGTCCAGCCGCTCATACTCCTCGAGCATGAACGCGGCGTAGTCGAAGAAGGACTTACCCGCAGCGACCGGAGCATCGAGCTGGTGCTGGGCCCGCTTGAGATCTCTGCGGGTCACCGAGTCGGCATCAGGATAGGACCACTCCTGCAGGCCGGGAAGCACCGCCTTGGCAGCGCGATGGTATTCGGCCCCCGGCAGGCGGCGAGTGGATCTGCCGACTCCCTTGAAGAGGTCGAGGTCATCGGTGGTATATGCATGCGCTGGCATGTTGCGGCTCCACCAGTGGATGCGGGCCAGGTAGGTGCCGAAGAGCCGGTCCAGCTCGTTCTCGTCGGCCTTCTCCCATTGCTCGACCACGGCGCGCTGCTCGGCAGTGCTGGCATCTGCCATTTCGCGCAGGTGGAAGGCCTTGAGCAGGTCGTGCGGGCGCAGTGATTTGCCTCGGAAGTTCTGCGAGTCGAAGAACTGGAATGCCTCATCCTCGTCATCGGTGACGATCTTCAGAACTTTGGCTTCGGCGTCGAGGAATTCCCGGTACCTGTCGAGGCGCCCCGGAGAACGTTCGAGGTCGGCGACCCGTCGCGAGAGTTCCTGATGGACGTGGTGGATCGGGGTGTCCCCTGATTGGAGATGGGGGATTCTCTGGCCGCGCAGAAGCGCCCGCAGCAGATGGAGGGTCAGGATTCTCTGCTGTCCATCGACCACCTCGAAATGCGACTCCTGGGGACGCCTCAGGAGGATGACGGTGCCCATGATGTACGAATGCTCCGGCCTGCTATCGAGAGCCTCCGCGACATCCGTGAACAGCTGTGCCGCGATGCGTGGGGACCAGGAGTACGGGCGCTGGAAATCCGGTATGCGCAGGTCGGGACCTTGAGTGCCGAGCAGTTCGTCGACGGAGACGAACTGCAGCATCTCGGTGTTGATCGTCATGGTGTCGACGGTAATCGATAGGTAGGACGCTGTACCAGGGGTCGGGATCCGAAATTGCATCGTGCAGTCAGTGCTGGAGTGCATGCAGGAGCATGGTGTGCGGGCAACAACGACAAAACGGTCAAGATCGCAACTGCGATAACACTCCAGAGCTGGATCACTGAGCCCCCTTAGGTTAGACCGGAACTCGACTACACATTGAACCTAAATTCCACCACGTCGCCGCACATACCAACCTCTGCGCGTGCACAGCTTCCTGGACCCCGTCATGCCGTCTCCCCACAGCCCAGTCGCGAAGAACGATCCCCATCTCGGGCTCACGCAGGCTGTTAGGACCTCGCGCCCGTGCTCGTAAGCATCCAAGCGCACAGAGATTGAGACAACTCTCGGTAGTAGGTAGACTGACCTACCTACTACCGGAGGGCGACATGAATCAAGGATCAGCGCGAGAGCGGCTGCTCGATGCCGCAGCGAGACGCTTCTACGAGGACGGCGTGCACGCGACAGGGATCGACACGATCACTTCTGAGGCCGGGGTCGCGAAGAAGAGCCTCTACAACAACTTCTCGTCCAAGGCAGAGCTCGTCAGCGCTTATATCGATTCCCGCCACGAGGAGTGGCTCGGCCTCCACCAGGCACGTGCGGTGAAGGCGTCTACGGCAGCAGACCGAGTGCTGGCAGTGTTCGACGCCTACATCGACCACGCGAACGATGCCTACGGCAAGGGCTTCCGGGGATGCGGGCTGCTCAATGCGGCCGCCGAGTTCCCGGCCGGACACCCTGCTCGCTCGGCCGTGCGCGCGCACAAGGAGCAGGTGGAGCGGATTCTCGTCGAGAACCTGGAAGTCATGGCCACCGACGCCGAGGCGCTGGAGCTGGCCGAGCACTTCAGCTTCCTCCTCGAAGGAGCCGTCGCACGGGCAGGTCTCGAGGGCACCCCGGCGCGCCTGGAGCACGCCCGAGCCATCGCATCGCGGATGCTGGCCGCACTGTGAAGCGAGGCTCCCCCACCGGCATCTTCGCGGTGCTCGCCGCCGCCCTCCTGTGGGGTACCACGGGGACTGCGGCGACGTTCGCACCGACAGTCGGCCCGCTGGCCATGGGCGCGGCCGCGCTCGGCATCGGCGGGATCCTGCAGGCAGCCATCGCGGCCCCCTCGCTCCGCCGGGAACGACCCGCACTGTCTTCGCAACGTGGGACAGTGCTCGTCGGAGCCGCAGCCGTGCTGATCTACCCGCTGGCCTTCTACAGCTCGATGCATCTGGCTGGCGTCGCGGTCGGCACTGTTGTGTCCCTCGGCTCTGCCCCCATCGCCTCGGGCCTTCTGGAACGAGTGATCGAGCGACGCAGACTCAGCGGCTGGTGGATGCTCGCCGTAGCGCTCGGCATCGCGGGCAGCGCAGTACTGTGCGCTGCGAAGATGCACGACTCGCCGAGCGAGACGCTCCCCACGGTCGCCGGCGTCATCCTCGGCCTGGTTGCTGGCGCAACCTACGCCATGTACTCGTGGAGCGCTCACCGCCTCATGAACCGCGGCGTCGGGCGCGCGGCAGCGATGGGCGCTGTCTTCGGTCTGGGCGGCATTGCGCTGATGCCCGTACTCATGCTCACCGGCGCACCACTCATCGCTTCCGCCCAGCCCATGATGGTCGGGCTCTACATGGCAATGGTCCCGATGTTCCTGGGCTATCTGCTCTTCGGGTACGGCCTCACGCGCGTCACTCTAAGCGCCGCGACAACGCTCACCCTCGCTGAACCCGCAATCGCCGCCCTCCTGGCGGTGGTCATCGTCGGTGAGCGCCTCCCCGCCCTCGGCTGGGTTGGACTGGCGGGCATCTGCGCCTCGCTCCTGGTCCTCTCGCTCGCACCTGCGACACAGGCGCGTGCCGCCGAACCGTCGCGTTCTAGCGAGCTCCCGATAGGTCAGGAAGTCTGAATCAGTCGGCCTGAGATAGACGTCGGGCAAGACCTGGAGATCCGCCCAGGACCGGGATCAAATCACTTGGTGCGGCCCAAATAGCTCTGTGGAGAGGCTAAAGCGCAAATCTAAATTCCACCACGTCGCCGTCCTGCATGACGTAGTCCTTGCCTTCCATGCGGGCCTTGCCCTTCGCGCGAGCCTCGGCCACCGAACCACACTCGACGAGATCGTCGAATGAGATGATCTCAGCCTTGATGAAGCCCTTCTGGAAGTCGGTGTGGATGACGCCGGCGGCCATGGGCGCCGTCCAGCCCTTGCCGATCGTCCAGGCGCGCGTCTCCTTCGGCCCGGCCGTCAGATACGTCTGCAGCCCGAGCGTGTTGAAACCCTTGTGCGCGAGCTGCTCCAGGCCCGGCTCGGTGATACCGACCGACTCGAGCAGCTCCTTCGCGTCGTCCTCGTCGAGCTCGGCGACCTCGGACTCGAGCTGCGCATTGAGGAAGATCGCCTCCGCCGGCGCGACGAGCGCCTGCATCTCGGCCTGGAACGCCTCGTCCGTCAGCTGCGACTCGTCGACGTTGAACACATAGATGAACGGCTTCGCCGTCAGCAGCCCGAGCTCGCGGATCTCGCTCGTGTCGAAACCGACGGAGCTCAGCGTCTTGCCCTCCTCGAGCACCTTCTGCGCGGCCAGGGCAGCGTCATAGACCGACTTCTCGGTCTTCTTGCCCTTGACCTCCTTCTCCAGACGCGGCACAGCCTTCTCCAGCGTCTGCAGATCGGCGAGGATCAGCTCGGTGTTGATCGTCTCCAGATCCGAACTCGGCGACACCTTGCCGTCGACATGGTGCACGTCGTCATCGACGAACGCGCGCACGACCTGGCAGATCGCGTCCGCCTCACGAATGTTGGCGAGGAACTTGTTCCCCAGCCCCTCCCCCTCGGACGCACCCTTGACGATGCCCGCGATGTCGACGAACGACACCGTCGCCGGCAGGATCGCCGCCGAACCGAAGATCTCCGCGAGCTTCTTCAACCGCGGATCCGGCAACGGCACGACACCGACGTTCGGCTCGATCGTTGCGAAGGGATAGTTGGCAGCGAGCACGTTGTTCTTCGTCAGAGCGTTGAACATGGTCGACTTGCCGACGTTGGGGAGACCGACGATTCCGATGGTAAGAGCCACGAGAGAAGAGTCTACGTGCCACCGCCCGCGCCGGCTTCATCCGACGGACGCCTTCGACATCAGCGGCGCTGACACAATGACGCCATGCTCGTGCACCTGCGTCTCAACGTGCCGACGGACCTCACCGACGCCGTCCGCGACACCCTGAGCGACGACGCCCGCCTCACCAACCTCACCCACCTGCGCGGCGCGTCCCTCAAACCGGCCGGCGACGTCTTCGAAGCCGACGTCGCCCGCGAAGCCGCCACCGCCGTCCTCGACGACCTCAACGCCGTCGGCCTCGGCCACCGCGGCGGCATCGTCATCGGCCAACCCCTCGGCACCCCGTTCGACGCCGCGCACGACGTCGAAGAAGCCGCGCACGGCGACCCGGACGACGCCGTGATCTGGCACCTCGTCGAACGAGAGGCAGAGAAGGCGAGCTCACCGACGGCGACCTACCTCGTGTTCCTCTGCATCGCAACGGCCCTCGCGAGCATCGCCGTCATCACCGACTCGGCCGTCCTCGTCGTCGGCGCGATGGTCGTCGGGCCCGAGTTCGCCGTCATCGCCGCGATCTGCACCGGCATCGCCCTCGGACGTTGGCGCCTCGCCGCACGCAGCGCCGCCACCCTGCTGTGGACGTTCGCGTTCGCCATCGTCGTCATCATGCTCGCCGCACTGCTCGCGGCCTCGCTCGACGTCGTCTCGGCCGCCGACGTCACACGCCCCCGCCCTCAGACGGGCTTCATCTGGCGCCCCGACCTGTGGTCGTTCATCGTGGCGCTGCTCGCTGGAACGGCCGGGGTGCTCGCCCTGGCGACCGACAAGACGAGCGCCATGGTCGGCGTCTTCATCTCCGTCACGACGGTGCCCGCCGCCGGAAACCTCGCCCTCGGCCTCGCCGTCTTCGACACGGCCGAGATCACCGGATCCGCCGCGCAGCTCGCCATGAACCTCGCCGGAATGATCATCGCGGGCGTGCTGACGCTCGTCGTGCAACGCCTCGTCTGGCGCCACCTCAGCGACGCCATGCGCCACCGTTCCTCCGAACGGCGGCTACGCGCGCAACTCGGGCCGAGCCCGACCTCGCCCGCCGCCGTCGCCCCACGGGAGCACTGACCCCGCCACCGCACGGTGGTGACAGGCGCCGACCTGGCACCTCCACCGCACACACAGCGCACCGACAAACCTGGCCGTTCCGGGGTTGTCGGCGGCAGATGCTTGAGTTTCACCCGTGCAGACAACAGCCATCTTCGTGACGTTCGTCGCCGGCCTCGCCCTCGGAGCCCTCGCCATGTGGGTCGCCCTGCGACGCACGGCCGTGACCCCGACGAACGACGTCGCGCAGCTCGCCGCAGCGCAGGCCGAACGCGACGTGCTGCGTGAACGCATCGTCGACCTCGAGGCGACGGTGAGCGACGACGCGCAGACCGCAGCGCTGCTGGGGCCCCTGCGTGACGCACTGAGCCGTGTCGAACGTCAGGTCGCGACGCTGGAACGCGATCGCGTCGAGCAGTTCAGCTCCGTCGACGTGGCCCTGCGGCGCGTCACCGCGACGACCGACGAGCTGCGGCGCGAGACCTCATCGCTGGCCGGTTCGCTCAACGCCTCGAGCGTGCGCGGACAGTGGGGCGAATCGCAGTTGCGACGCATCCTCGAGCTGTCGGGCATGCTGCGCCGCTGCGACTTCGACGAGCAGTGGCGCGGGCGCAACGACGCCGGTGACGACGTGCGCCCCGACGTCGTCGTCCACCTGCCGGGCGAGCGTTCGCTCGTCATCGATGCCAAGGCGCCGCTGACTGCGTTCCTCGCGGCGCAGGAGGCGGACCTCGACGAACGCGCCCGCAGCGCCGCGTTGGGGCGCCACGCCAAGCAGCTGCGCTCGCACGTCGACACGCTCGCCTCGAAGCGCTACTGGACGGCACTGCCGCAGGCGCCCGCGTTCGTCATCTGCTTCGTGCCGGGCGACGCGATTCTCGCGTCAGCGCTCAATGCCGACCCCGGTTTGCTCGAGGAGGCGATGGAGCGTCACGTCGTGCTCGCCTCGCCGAGCACCCTCATCGCGACGATGCGCAGCGTCAGCGCGATGTGGCAGCAGGCGACGCTCGAGGAGAACGCCCGCGAACTCCTCACGCTCGGGCGGGAACTGTACGAGCGCATCGGAGTGCTGGCCAAGCACACCCACGACCTCGGCGGCTCGTTGCGACGCAGCGTCGAGGCCTACAACCTGTTCGTCGGCTCGCTCGAGAGCCGCGTCCTCGTCACGGCGCGGCGGATGCACGACCTCGACGTCTCCGCCACCCCGCCGCGGGGCGTCGCACCCCTGGACGTGACGCCGCGCCCGCTCACCCACGAGGCGCTGCTCGAGCCCGTGCTGGCCGAACCCACGCCGGCCGAACCCGCGCCGGGCAACCCCTCGGACGAGCGGGGCTGACGGTGCGCGGCCGGGCATGCTGGACGGGATGTCGAAGGCCCCCGCTCCGACATGGAGCGAGGGCCCGACGCCCGCACGCGTCAGCGCGGCGGCATGTCTCAGTGAAGCGAGTCGGCGCCCTGGGCGACCTGCTCGCCGCCGCGCATCGAGTCGGACATGCCGCGCGCCTTGAGGTCACGGCGCAGTTCGTTCGGCAGCGCGAACAGCAGGCTCTCCTCGGCGGCGACGATCGGCTTGACGTCCTCATAGCCGCGCGCGGCGAGGTAGTCGAGCACCCCGCGCACGAGGATCTCCGGCACCGACGCCCCCGAGGTCACACCGACGGTCGTGACCCCGTCGAGCCATGCCTCGTCGAGCTCATCGGCGTAGTCGACGAGGTGCCCGGCGCGCGAACCGTGCTCCAGCGCCACCTCGACGAGACGGACCGAGTTAGACGAGTTGCGCGAGCCGACGACGATCATGAGGTCGCACTCGGGCGCCATCTGCTTGACGGCGAGCTGACGGTTCTGCGTGGCGTAGCAGATGTCGTCGCTCGGCGGATCCTGCAGGTGCGGAAACTTCTCGCGCAGCCGGCGCACCGTCTCCATCGTCTCGTCGACGCTCAGCGTCGTCTGCGACAACCACACGACGCGCTCCGGGTCGCGCACATCGACGTTGACGACATCGTCGGGCCCGTCGACGAGCGTGATGTGCTCGGGCGCCTCACCCGCAGTGCCGACGACCTCCTCGTGCCCCTCGTGCCCGATGAGCAGGATGTCGTAGTCCTGGCTCGCGAAGCGCGTGGCCTCGCGGTGCACCTTCGTGACGAGCGGGCATGTGGCGTCGATCGTCTTGAGGCTCAACGCCTTCGCCTCCTCGTGCACGACGGGAGCGACCCCGTGCGCAGAGAAGATGACGGTCGCGCCCTCAGGCACCTGGTCGGTCTCGTCGACGAAGATCGCGCCGCGTTTCTCGAGCGTCGTCACGACATGCTTGTTGTGGACGATCTCCTTGCGCACGTACACCGGCGGGCCGTAGAGGTCGAGAGCCTTCTCGACGGTGATGACGGCCCGATCCACGCCCGCGCAGTATCCGCGCGGCGCGGCCAGGAGAACTCGCTTCGTCTGGGTATCCACGCCCACCATCGTAACGACCACGGCCTCCGAGGCCGAGCGAGTGGGAGCGGCATCACGCGTCGTGGGGTCGCGAACGCGAGTGCCGCAGACTGTTCGCTCCCGCAGAGCGCACCTCACCGCCGCATTCGTCCTTCGCGCCCGAGCCGGGCGCCTCGCCCCCGTAGAGTTGCCCCGTGACGAGCACACCCCCAGGCACGGGCACGCCGGCGGGCCTTCCGGCCCTCGCGGGCGACACGACCGCCGAGCAGCCGTGGCCGGTGCGCGTGCTCAGCATGAAGATCGCGCAGTACGTCGATCGCATGTCGCCGCTGTGGGTCGAGGGGCAGATCGTGCAACTCAACGTCCGCGCCCGCACCGCGTATTTGACGCTGCGGGACGCCGACGTCGACATGTCCCTCTCCCTCACCGTTCCGACGAACACGCTCAACGCTATGGGCCCCGCAGTTCGTGAAGGGGCGCGCGTCGTCGTGCACGCCAAACCGACGTTCTGGACGAAGCGCGGCAGCCTCATGATGGAGGGCCGCACGATGCGGCCCGTCGGCGAGGGCGAGCTGCTCCTGCGCCTCGAACAGCTCAAGCGCACGCTCGACGCAGAGGGCCTGTTCGCCCCCGACCGCAAACGGCCGCTGCCGTTCCTGCCCCGCGTCATCGGGCTCATCACCGGCCGCGAGGGCGCAGCCGAGAACGACGTCGTCGAGAACGCGCGACGGCGCTGGCCGGCCGCCCACTTCGAGATCCGCCACGTTCCCGTCCAGGGCCCCGACTGCGTCACCGCCGTCAGCGGCGCCCTGCGCGAACTCGACGGTCTCGACCACGTCGACGTCATCGTCATCGCGCGCGGCGGCGGCTCCTTCGAGGACCTGCTCGGGTTCAGCAACGAGACGCTCGTGCGGGCCGTCAGCGCCGCGCGCACTCCCGTCGTCAGCGCTATCGGGCACGACGTCGACACGCCGCTGCTCGATCACGTCGCCGACCGACGCGCCTCGACCCCGACGGACGCCGCCAAGCTCGTCGTACCGGATCTGGCCGCCGAACAGACCGCCCTCGCGCAACACCGCGCGCGGCTCAGCCAAGGCCTGCGCGGCCGCTTCGCCGCCGAACGGCGCCACCTCAACTCCCTCGTCGGGCGGCCCGTGCTGCGCGAACCGGGCACCCTCGTCACCCAGCAACGCGACGAGGTCGACCGCCTCACGAACCGCAGCGCCTACGCGATGCGGCAGCGTCTCACCCGCGCGCGCGACCAGATCGCTCACGGGCGCGCCCAGGTGGTCGCCCTGTCCCCGCAGAAGACCCTCGACCGCGGGTACGCCGTCGTCCAACACGCCGACGGCTCCCTCGTCATGGCCCGCGACGACGTCAGCGTCGACGACATCCTCAAGGTGACCGTGTCGCAGGGCAACTTCGCCGTCACGCCCTACAGCGGCAAACCGC
>NZ_DCNR01000027.1:23511-27434 GCF_002322065.1 Dermacoccus sp. UBA1591
CGCCCACCACCACCCGATCCGAGACCACCGAGGACGACGCATGAGCGACTCGCACGAGGCACCCGCGAACGAGGCGTCCGACGACGTCATGAACCACGACTCGACCGATGCCGCCCAGGCCGGCACCCCTGGTACCGTGCCCGCGAGCGCGCCCGACGCCGCGAACGCCGACATTGCGAGCATGGGTTACGAACAGGCTCGCGACGAGCTCGCCCAGATCGTCACGACGCTCGAAGGTGGTCGCGCGCCGCTCGAGGAGAGCATGCGGCTGTGGGAGCGCGGCGAGGCCCTCGCCGATCACTGCACGCGGTGGCTCGACGGGGCACAGTCGCGCATCGAAGAAGCCGTCGCGCGCCGAGAGAACGGCAGCGAACGAGCCTGACGCGCCGCGCGCCGGGCACTACGCGCGCCCGGCCTGAGCGCGTCCGAGTTCAGCGTTCCCGACGCTCGCGTTCGCTCACTTCGCGATCTGGCTGTACGGCTTGGCCGCCGTGGCGATCTGCTGCAACTGGGCCCACGAGCCCTTGCCGGTGACGACGGTGTCGAGCCCGGCGAGCGGCTGCGAGCGCACGAGCCCCTTCTGGCCCGACTGCATCTCGACCTTGCGCCAGTTCACGCCGCCGAGGTCGACGCTGCCGGCATCAGAGCCGGATGCAACGTCCTTGATCCACGCCGCGCCGCCGTCCTTGCGCTGCTGGATCGAGACGTAGTCCTCACCGTCACCCTGATAGCCCGCGCGCCAACGCTCCGCGTGATCCTTGTCGCCCGGCACGATCGCGACGTTGACGGCACGCCACGGCGAACCGAGCCCGTCGGCGACGGCGACGTCCCAGTGCTTCGTCGACGACACCTCGCGCGCGATCTGTGACGCCTGCACGGTGGGCAGTTTCGTAGCCCCCTGACGAGGAATGAGGGCCAAAATCACCAAACAGCCGGCGATACAGGCGATCATGGACAGGACCATGCTCTTGGCGTTTCCCTGCATCCCGCGCCGCTTCGGCGGAGGGGGCGGGGGCATGGCCGGCGTTGACGCAGGCTGTGTCGGCTCGGTGGTCGCGGCCTTCTCGTGCGGGGTACTCACTCCCCCATGTTCGCCGACGCACCCGCGTCAGCGGAAACCGGGGCGGCCCGCCGCCCCGGCCACGCAGCCTCGAGCACCGCGGGAGCCAGCCGCCACACCAGTGCGACATCGAGGAGACACCGATCGTGACATCGAAGCTGCCCACCTACCAGATCCCCGACCGCAACCTGGCGCTCGAACTCGTGCGCGTCACCGAGTCAGCCGCCATGGCCGCCGGCCCCTGGGTCGGTCGTGGTGAGAAGAACCTCGCGGACGGCGCCGCCGTCGAGGCGATGCGCACCCTCATCTCGACGGTGAGCATGAACGGCACTGTCGTCATCGGCGAGGGCGAGAAGGACGAGGCCCCGATGCTTTTCAACGGTGAGCAGGTGGGCGACGGCACGGGCCCCGACGTCGACGTCGCCGTCGACCCGATCGACGGCACGACGCTGACGGCGAAGGGCATGCCGAACGCCGTCTCCGTCCTCGCCGTCAGCGAGCGCGGCTCGATGTACGACCCGAGTGCCGTGTTCTACATGGACAAGCTCGTCACCGGCCCCGAGGCCGCAGACGTCGTCGACATCCGCCTGCCCGTCGCCGAGAACATCCGCCGCATCGCGAAGGCCAAGAACACGACGAACAACGGCGTCACGGTCGTGCTGCTCGATCGCCCGCGCCACGAGCCGCTCGCGCAGGAGATCCGTGACGCCGGCGCGCGCATCAAGTTCATCTCCGACGGTGACGTCGCCGGTGCCATCATGGCCGCCCGCCCCAACACGGGTGTCGACCTGTTGCTCGGCATCGGCGGCACGCCTGAGGGCATCATCACCGCGTGCGCGATCAAGTGCATCGGCGGCGTCATCCAGGGCCGTCTTGCGCCGAAGGACGACGAGGAGAAGCAGCGCGCGCTCGACGCGGGCCACGACGTCAATCGTGTGCTGACGACGAACGATCTCGTCCGCGGCGACAACTGCTTCTTCGTCGCGACGGGCATCACCGACGGTGAACTGCTCAAGGGTGTGCGCTACCGCGAGAACGGCTGCACGACGAGCTCGCTCGTCATGCGCAGCAAGAGCGGTACCGTACGAACCATCGAGGCCGAGCACCGCCTGAGCAAGGTGGCTGAATACGCTTCGGAGCAGTACCAGTAAGTCGGGGCAGCGCATGACGCCGGCCGCGGCGACGAGACGCCAGGAGCCGACGCATGACCCAGCCCAATACCGCCACCACGCTCGTCATCGGTGAGGCCCTCATCGACGTCGTCCATCCTCGCGACGGCGAGAGCGCGGAACACGTCGGTGGCAGCCCGCTCAACGTTGCGGTCGGGCTGTCGCGCCTCGGCCACCCCGCCGTCCTCGCCACGCACCTCGGTGAGGACGAGCGGGGTCACCGCATCCAGCGCCTGCTCACCGACGAGGGCGTCGAGCTGACGGTCGCGAGCTTCGACCTCGACGCCACGTCGACAGCTCAGGCCCACCTCGATGACGACGGCGCCGCGACGTACGACTTCGCCATCGACTGGCCGGCGGTCACGGGCCTGCCGACGGATGTCGCGCACGTCCACACCGGCTCGATCGGCGCCTCGCTCACCCCGGGCTCCGCGTCGGTCTTCGAGGCTTTGAAGGCCGCTCACGCGTCCGCGACGACGTCGTTCGACCCGAACGTGCGCCCCTCCCTCATGGGCAGCCCCGACGACGAGCGCGAGCGCGTCGAGCAGTTCTGCGGGTACGTCGATGTCATCAAGTCCTCCGACGAGGACGCGCAGTGGCTCTACCCGGGCCGCAGCGTCGAGGAGATCGCCGAGTTGTGGGCCGGCCTCGGGCCGCGACTCGTCATCATCACCCGCGGCGGTGACGGAGCGCACGTCCGCCTCGCCGAGAGCGGCACCTTCGAGGTGGCCGGGCGCTCCGTCGAGGTCGCCGACACCGTCGGCGCCGGCGACTCGTTCATGTCAGGGCTCATCTCGGGGCTGCTCGACCTCGGGCTGCTCGGCGGTGTCGAGGCCCGTCAGCGCCTCGCGCACGCCCGCGAGGACGACGTGCGCCCCGCCCTCGCGCGCGCCATCGCCACATCCTCGACGACGGTGACGCGCGCCGGCTCGAACCCGCCCACGCGTGAAGAGATCGCCGGCCTCTGAGCTCGCACCAGGTCTCGACGCTTGCGCCAGTGCACCCGGCGCACAACCACGGCCCGACGGCGACACAGCACAGCCATGCCGAGCACCGTCCTTGCGAGGGCAGCGTCCTTGCAACGCAGCCCCACCGCGCAGTATTCGGATGCCGCACGAACACAGCACGAGGGCCCGCATCGTCACCGATGCGGGCCCTCGACCTCTACTGGAGCGTGACCTCAACCGATGCTCGGGGTGAACCCGAGCATGAGGCTCACATCAACGCTCAGACGTCCGTTCCTCCGGAGATGGCGCCGCGGGCGTCACGCTCCTTGGCACGCTGCAGCGCGGCCTTGCGCTGCTTCTCCGAGTTCGCCGCGATCTGGGTGGCCTTCTCCTCGTTGCGCGTGTAGTTGTGGCCCGATTCCGGGTCGAACACGTGCATGTGTGCCGGGTCGAACGCGAACTCGACCTCGTCGCCCTCGAAGATCTGCGAGCGAGCGTCGAGGTTGACGACGAGCTGGCTGCGAGCGCCCTCACCGTCGAGGTCCTTCTCGAGCGCGTCGAGGTGCTGCTTCGCCGCCGGGTCCTGCTCGAACGGGATGTAGGCGTACTGCTCGTTGCCGAGCCACTCCGTCTGGTCGACGACGGCCTTGAACGTCGCACCACCGGAGACCGGGTTGACCTCGGCGTCCTTGATGTACTCGGGGCGGATGCCGACGATGACGATGTCCTTGCCCGCGACGTCGCGGG
>NZ_DCNR01000026.1:0-10983 GCF_002322065.1 Dermacoccus sp. UBA1591
CGAGCGCCGCGACGGCGACGACCCGCACGCCCGCTCGTTGCAGCGTCGCGTGCGCCGCGGCGAGCGTCGCGCCGCTCGTCACGACGTCGTCGAACAGGACGACGCGCGCGCCGGCGCGAACGAGACGCTCCGCCGTCCGCGGCTCGATCCTGAAGGCCCCTTCGACGTTGCGGCGTCGCTCGGCGAGAGTCAGCCGCGCCTGATCCACGACGCCCCGATCGCGGTGCCGCAGCAGGCTCCGTCCGCTGACGAGGCTGGTGCCCCGACACACGGCGTCGCACAGTTCGCCCAACGGAAAGCGTCCCCGCTCACGGTAGGCCGCGGCCCGGGACGGAATGGGCACGAGGACGAGTGGCCCGGCGCCGGCCGATGGCCCCGTGCCCAGCGCGGCATCTTCGAGTGTGGCGTCGGTGAGTGCGCGAGCGAGCGAGCGGCGCGCGAGGCGCACGAGGACGTCGAGGCCGTCGCTGCGGCCACGATCCTTGAACGCCGTGATGGCCTCGCGCAACGGCCCGTCGAACGCCGCAGCGACGGCGACGTCGAGTTCGGGGGCGTGATGGGCTCGCACCGTGAACGCTTCACGGCACAGACCGGCGTCGCACGTCGCGCACCAGCTCGGGCCCCATGCGCCGCAGCCGAGACAGTTCGACGGCCACGCCAGATCGACGACGTCACGCAGCGCGCCCCTCACCCACGCGACCGGCGGCGTGAGCCGGGCGCCGACGTCGCGAGACTGGCGGGGCACACCCGCCATGATGCCGCCCGCGCGACGACGTCACCACCGACACGCGCTCGCCCCTGTGGACGAGGGTGCGCCGCAGCGCTCCCCCGGGCCACAGCCGTCACCGGTTGTGGACGACGGAGTCTCGGCCCACGCTGCCCTGCGCGCTTTCGACCACCTCATCCAGAGCGACGAGCACGTTCGGCGGGCGCCGAACGACGGCGTCCCAAGCGGAGACGGGTGTCAGGATCGCGGGGCGATGAGGTCGCCCCGGGTGAGGAAACTGCTCCACGAGGAGCCCTGGCGCGTGAAGACGGTGTTCGCGTCGGTTCGCACGAACAGGCCGCTTCGCCCGTCGAGAGTAGACACGAGGCTGCTCGCGCCCGTGACGCCGCCGAGGGGCACCGGGGCGTCGTCGAGCGGCACGAGGGTCGGTTGCAGGAGACCGTCGCTCGTGCCGAGGACGGCGAGGGACGTGCCGTCCGCCCACACGACGTCCTTGACGTCGTGCACGCCCGGCGCGATGTCGTGCGCCGGGCCGAGGGAGACAGGTCGACCGCGCTCGTCGCGTTCGACGGCTGCGACGACGGCGCGCGCGTCGTCGCCGTCACGGATGGTGAGAGCGACGCGGGAGCCCTCGGGCGACACGCTGAGCGACGTGACGGAGGACGCGCCGAGCCACGGGACGTCGAGGGCTGTGGGTGTTCGCGTCGGCGAGGTCGACGTCGTGTCGAGCGCCCACAGCGCGGCGCTCGAGGTGTCGCCTGTCCTCTTCGACCTGGACGCCTGCGACGACGGTGTTGATGCCGACGACGTGCGGCCTGCCACCCACAACCATCCGGAGCTGTCGAACGCGGGACGCACGAGCTGGTTTCCGAGATCGGGGACGGTGACGTCGGTGCCGTTGAGCCAGCGTCGTACCGACGTGCGGTCCTTCGAGATCGCCGCGATCTGCCGCCCGCCCTGGCCGGCGGCGAGCAACGACCAGTCGGCCGGCACCGCGGGCAGCACGGGGCGTCCCTGCGCCGCGCGGGCGTCGGTGCCCGAGACGGAGTCGTTCGCCCGGGCGTGCGTCCAGGCGAGGTAGGCGCCACTGCGGGAGATGACCTCGTCGAGGCTGTCGGCGGTGATCGAGTAGCCGACCTGGCTCGGGTCGCTCACCTGCGCAGGCAGGTTGTCGGTCTCCAGGCGCGCCCCGCCGACGCGCACCGAGACCGAGCGCACCTCCGGCGCCTGCATGACGGTCGCCGTCACCGACGCCCACAGCGCGGCGCGCGCGGGGTTGTCGGCAGCACTCGCGCGGCTGGAGAGCGCGACGTCCGCCTCGCCGTCGCGCACGGGCACGGCGTCGACGGCGAGCGCCGTCCCCGTCGGCAGGCTCGTCGCGATGGCGGGGCGCAGCCACTGCGGTGGGGCGGAGAGCGCCGCGCGCGCGAGCGCCGTCGCGAGACCCTGGCGCGGCAGCAGGCGCGGGTCGGGTACGAGCGAGCGTCCGTAGGCGGCCGGGTAGTACACGTTGACGCGGCTGAACAGGCGCGCGACGTCCGTGCTGCTGATCCACACGCCCGGCCCGTCGGGCACCTGGCTGAGGCGCCATCCCCCGGCCGTGGAACTCACCGTGAAGCGCAGGTCGCGGCGGGTCGTCGACGGTTGGCGCACGAGGTGGCCATCGGCGTCGATCGTCGCGACGACGGGGACGCTGAGACGCACCGTCGTCGTGTCGGGGCGGGTGGCCGTGATGTCGCTGTCGCCCGCGAAGACGGTGACGGCGGTGCCCGGTTTCCAGCGACGGCTCGCGTCGCCGGTGAGGAAGGTGCGGGCAGCCTGGTAGTCGTCGTGCGCGGACATCTGGGCGCGCAGGAAACCAGTCGCGATCTGGCGCGGATCGTCGTAGGCCGACGCCGTCAGCGGCTCGACGGCGAGCGGTTCGCTGTCGTCCTTCGCGTCGACGGCCTTGCCCGGCGCGACGCTCGACGTCGAGGGCAACCCGACGCACCCGGCGGTCGCGAACACGCTCGCCGCGGCAGCCACGGCCACCAGGGCGCGCGGCGGCCTGCGTCGCGGGCTCATCGTGGGTCCTCGGCGTCGACGGCGCCCTCACCGTCGATGACCTGGGGCAGCGCGTTCGAGCGCTTCTTCGCATCGATCGCGACCGGGTAGCCCGACGCGAGGCGTGCCCCGCCGTCGGAGGTGCGCATCGTGCCGCTCGAGATCTGTTTCGTCCTCGCGGTGAGGCCGGGCTGCAGCGGGCCCGGACTCGCGGCGATGGCGACGCCCTGCACGCGCGGCAGCGTCAACCGGAAGCAGGAGCCCTCGCCGGGTGCGCCCCACGCCTCGAGAAAACCGTCGTGCAGGCGGGCGTCCTCGAGAGAGATCGACAATCCGAGGCCCGTGCCGCCCGTCGTGCGGGCGCGGGCGGGGTCGGCGCGCCAGAACCGGTCGAAGACCTTGTCCGCCTCGCCCTCCTTGAGTCCGATGCCGTAGTCGCGGACGCTGACGCTGACGGCAGTCGAGTTGGCGCGCAACGTCACGACGACGGGCTGGCCCTGGCCGTGCTCGATGGCGTTGGCGACGAGGTTGCGCAGGATGCGCTCGACGCGGCGGCGGTCGACGTCGATCGTGACGTCGTTCGGCGCGTCGAGCACGAGGCGGCAGCCGAGCTTGTCGGCGAGCTGCGCGTGCATGTCGTTCACCTCGGCGCACAGCTGGCGCATCGACGTGGGTGTGCGGCTCAGCACGGCGCCGCCGGCGTCGAATCGGCTGATCTCGAGCAGGTCCGCGAGCAGCGACTCGAAGCGGTCGAGCTCCTTCGACAGCAGTTCGGAAGAACGCGCGACGTGCGCCGCGAAGTCGCCGCGTGAGTCGTGGATCATGTCGGCGGCCATGCGGATCGTCGTCAGCGGTGTGCGCAGTTCGTGCGAGACGTCGGAGGTGAAGCGTTGCTGCAGGTGCGACAGGTCCTCGAGCTGGCCGATCTGACGTTGCAGGCTCGAGGCCATGGCGTTGAAGCTCGTCGCGAGGCGCGCGATGTCGTCCTCTCCGCGCACCGGCATGCGTTCGTCGAGGTTGCCGGCGGCGAGGCGCTCGGAGACGTGCGCGGCGGAGCGGACGGGCGTCACGACGAGGCGCGTCGCGAGGTAGGCGCAGGCGCCGAGGAGCAGGATGAGCGCGAGGCCGCCGGCGGCGAACGAGGTGCGCACGATGCTGAGCGAGTCGGCTTCCTTGTCCATCGGGAAGATGAGATACAGGTCGTACGCGCCGGCGTTGGGGATGCTGACGCGTGAGCCGACCATGACGGCGGGGATGTGGCGGCCGGTCGCGTCGAGGGAGACGATCTTCCTCTGCTGATGCGCGGGGTCGCGGGCGAGGGCGCCGCGCACGTCGGCGGGTGGGGTGAAGCCGCGCGCACGGGCCGTCGCGACGAGGGGGATGCCGGGGCGCGTGTTGTCGCTGGCGCGCATGAGGATGACGAGGCGCGCGGAGTCGTCGAGGGGGCTTGCGATGCGTTGCACGGAGTCACGCGAGAGGTTGTAGAGCGTCGTCATGTCGGTCTTGTCGGTCGCGTCGAACGCGCTCTGGACGTCAGCGGTCTCGCTCAGCGCGATCTGTTGCGCGGACGCGGTCTTGCTGCGCACGAGCCCGTCGGCGATGCCCTGGTACATGAGGGATCCGACGGCGATGACGACGGTGAGGCCCATGAGCATCGTCAGGCTGATGACGCGCACGTGCAGGCTACGTCGCCAGCTGCGCACGCAGAACGCGACGAGGCGCCCGATTGCGCGGCGGGACGCGTCGTAGGCGCGTCGTAGGACGCTGCGGGGTGCCTCAGGTGGCGGGTGTGCTGGCACCGGCCTTGTATCCCACACCTCGCACGGTCACGACGATCTCGGGCTTCTCCGGGTCCTTCTCGACCTTGGCGCGCAGGCGCTGGACGTGCACGTTGACGAGGCGCGTGTCGGCGGCGTGGCGGTAACCCCAGACCTGTTCCAGCAACACTTCGCGACTGAACACCTGCCATGGCTTGCGGGCGAGGGCGAGCAGGAGGTCGAACTCAAGGGGAGTGAGGGAGATCGGGGTGCCGTCGCGGGTGACGGAGTGGGCGGCGAGGTCGATCGTCAGGTCGCCGATGGTGACGGTTTCGGGTTCGGCGTCGCCGCGGCGCAGACGGGCGCGGACGCGGGCGACGAGTTCGGCGGGTTTGAAGGGCTTGTTGACGTAGTCGTCGGCGCCTGCTTCGAGGCCGGCGACGACGTCGAGGGTGTCGGTGCGGGCGGTCAGCATGACGATGGGGACGTCGGATTCGGCGCGGATGGCGCGGCACACTTCGACGCCGTTCTTGCCGGGCAGCATGACGTCGAGCAGGACGAGGTCGGGTTTCGCGTCGCGGAACGTGGCGAGCGCTGACGTGCCGTCGCCGCAGTGGGTGACGTGGTAGCCCTCGCCGCGCAGAACGATGCCGAGCATCTCGGCGAGTGCCGGGTCGTCGTCGACTATCAGCACACGGTTCATCACGTGGGGGCCCCTTCCTTCGTGCGGCGCGTGCGCCCGGTGGGGCGCCGTCCTCGGCTCATTGTCACACATGCCCGCGGGCCCTCCCCGGACCTCTTCGCGCGTCCTGCCGTCCCCGGGGACGTTCGTTGCCACTCTGCCTGCGCGTGCGTTCTGTCTGGCCGAATGTGGACGTGATTCGCACAGGTGGACGACGATCGCGAAGGTGGGCAGGAATCGCGAATGTGACCGTAAATCGCAGTTGTGCACGCCTCACGGTTGAAACGGCGACAGCCACGAGGGCCGTACCACGTCGCAACGTGGACGGCCCGCGTGTCGCACCGAGCGAGGCCCCCCGGGCCGAGCCGGAAGACGCGCCGAACAGGATCAATCCGGAATGCGCCGAGACTGGACCGGCGAGCTTGCGAGCCGGCCAGCATCGGCACGTTCCGGATTGTGCGGGCCGTACCACGTCGCAACGTGGACGGCCCGCGTGTCGTACCGAGCGAGGCCCCCCGGGCCGAGCCGGAAGACGCGCCGACCAGTCTCGGCGCGTTCCGGATCCTGCGGGCCGTACCACGTCGCAACGTGGACGGCCCGCGTGTCGCAGTGAGACGGGCCCGCCAGGGCCCGGCCACAAGAAGCGCCAGAGAGAATCAAGCCGTAGCACTCCCGCTACTGACGCGCGCTTGCGCGCGGTCAGTAGCGGTAGTGCTCCGGCTTGTACGGGCCGGCAACGTCCACGCCGATGTATTCGGCTTGGTCCTTGCGCAGTTCGGTGAGTTCGACGCCGAGGGCGTTGAGGTGGGCGCGGGCGACCTTTTCGTCGAGGTGCTTGGGGAGCGTCTTGACGAGGGGTTTGCCGTTGTCGGTGTAGGCGTTGCCGTTGGTCCACAGTTCGATCTGGGCGATCGTCTGGTTGGCGAACGAGTTGGACATGACGAAGCTGGGGTGGCCGGTGGCGTTGCCGAGGTTCATGAGGCGGCCTTCGGACAGCACGATGATGGAGCGTTCGTCGTCGGCGCCCTTGTCGAACGTCCATTCGTGGACCTGCGGCTTGATCTCGACCTTTTCGATGCCGGGGATCTTGGCGAGGCCGGCCATGTCGATCTCGTTGTCGAAGTGGCCGATGTTGGACACGATGGCCTTGTTCTTCATGCGTGCCATGTGGTCGGCGGTGATGATGTCGAAGTTGCCGGTCGTCGTGACGAAGATGTCGCCGTACTCGCAGGCCTTGTCCATCGTCGTCACCTGGAAGCCTTCCATCGCGGCCTGGAGCGCGCAGATGGGGTCGATCTCGGTGATGACGACGCGGGCGCCCTGTCCGGCGAGGGCGGCGGCGACGCCCTTGCCCACGTCCCCGTATCCGGCGACGACGGCAACCTTGCCGCCGATGAGCACGTCGGTGGCGCGGTTGAGGCCGTCGATGACGGAGTGGCGGGTGCCGTACTTGTTGTCGAACTTCGACTTCGTCACGGAGTCGTTGACGTTGATCGCCGGGAACAGCAGTTCTCCCGCGCGCGCGAGTTCGTAGAGGCGGTGCACGCCGGTGGTCGTCTCCTCGGTGACGCCCTTGATGCGCTCGCCGACCTTCGTCCACTTCTGCGGGTCGTCGGCCATCGTGGAGCGCACGAGGGCCTTGAAGACGCTGAACTCCTCGGAGTCGGCTTCGGTGGTGGGCGGCACCTGGGCGGCCTTCTCCCACTCGGTGCCCTTGTGCACGAGCATCGTGGCGTCGCCGCCGTCGTCGAGGATCATGTTGGGGGCGTCGTCACCGGACCAGGTGAGGATCTCGTTCGTGCAGGCCCAGTACTCCTCGAGGCTCTCGCCCTTCCAGGCGAACACGGGGACGCCCTTCGGGTCCTCGGGCGTGCCGTCGGGGCCGACGACGACGGCGGCGGCCGCGGCGTCGTCCGTCGAGTAGATGTTGCAGCTCGCCCAGCGGACCTCGGCGCCGAGCGCCGTCAGGGTCTCGATCAGGACGGCCGTCTGGACGGTCATGTGCAGCGAGCCGGCGATCTTGGCGCCGGCGAGCGGCTGCGACTCGGCGTATTCCTCGCGCAGGCTCATGAGGCCGGGCATCTCGTGCTCGGCGAGGCGCAGCTGGTGGCGGCCGGCCTCGGCGAGGCTGATGTCGCGGATCTTGTAGTCGAAGGACATGGGGATGTCGTTCCCTTCGGTTGTCGAATGACGTTCTCGATCAGGCGTCGCCGGCGCGCCCCTCTGGGCTGCTTCGCGCATGGGTCATCACCCACGCCGAACGCGTGCTCGTCAGTCTATCCGCCATCACTGACAGGTCGCCGGGGGCGCCGCATCGCTCAATGCGCGGCGGCCTGGTCGCCGCTGCGGCGGGCGAGCGCGGGCGTCACGAGGGCGACGAGGACGAGACCGACGAGGACGCCGACGATGGCGCTGATGAGGGTGTTCGTCAGCCAGGCGAGCACTCCCCCGAGCGCTCCGGTGGCGTCGGCCACAGCGTGCTCGACGTGGTGGACGGCGTCGTACGGCGCGTGCCAGCCCAGTTCGGCGGAGTTCGCCAGCAGGATGTGCCCACCGACCCACAGCATCGCCACGACGCCCAGCGTCGACAGGAACGACATCACCTTGGGCATCGCCGTCACGAGTCCACGGCCGAGCTTCTCGTTCTTGCCCGACTCGACGAGGTGCAGGCCCACGTCGTCCATCTTGACGATCAGTGCGACGACGCCATAGACGAGCGCGGTGATGAGGAACGCGACGACGATGAGGACGATGGTGCGGGTGAGGAACGGTTCGTGATCGACGGTCTGCAGCGAGATGACCATGATCTCGGTCGACAGGATGAGGTCGGTGCGGACGGCCTCGGCGATGACCTTGTTCTCATCGACGGACTCGGTGGCGACGTCCTCGGCCAGGTGCTCGGCCGGGGTCTCCTCGCGGTGGGCGCGGCGGTGCGCGAGGGCGTGATGGATCTTCTCCGCGCCCTCGTAGGACAGGTAGAGGCCACCGAGGATGAGCAGGATCGTCACCGCGATGGGCAAGAACTGTGACAGCACGAGGATGACGGGCAGGATGATGAGCAGCTTGTTGCGGATCGAGCCCTTCGCGATCTTCGCGATGATCGGCAGCTCGCGTTCCGCGGCGAGACCCTGCACGTAGCGCGGCGTCACGGCCGTGTCGTCGACGACGACGCCCACGGCCTGCGTGCTCGCCTTGCCGGCAGCGGCGGCGACGTCGTCGACGGACGCCGCAGCCATGCGCGCGAGCGCGGCAACGTCGTCGAGCAGTGCGAACAGTCCGCCCGCCATCAGCGCACCTGCGCGCTTCGGTGCGACGGCGGCATGGCGTCAGGCCTCGGGTGCGGAGCGGCGGGCATCATGCGCACAGCCTAGAGAAACCTGGGAGGCTCACGAAATACGCTGAGGGAAGCTATCCACTCCGAGCTTCAGCCTTCGATGCGCGTCGCACCGTGCTGGGTCGAGCCGCCGTCGTTGACCCGCTCGTCGGGCAGGTCGGTGTGCACCGCGGACGAGCGGTGCCCGATACGGCTGCCGACGCGCCCGAGGTCGATGTCGGGTTCGAGGTACATGAGCAACTGCATGTCGGGCTTCGCGGCACGTGCCGCCTGTTCAGCCATGTCGATGGCGTGGGCGATCTCCTCACCCGTGTCGCTCTTGTCGACGGCGAACTTGACGGCGACGAGCAACTCCTCGGGGCCGAGGTGGCTCGTCTTCATGTGGATGACGCGGTTCACGCCGTCCGCCGACTCGATGGCACGTCGGATGTCGCGCACCGTCTCGGGGGTCGCGGCCTCGCCGAGGAGCATGGACTTCGTCTCACGGAACAGGAAGATCGCGACGAGGATGAGCAGGATGCCGATGAGGCCGGCGCCCACGGCGTCCCAGATGCCGTTCTGCGTGACGAGGGCGAGCGAGACGCCGACGAGGGCGAAGACGAGACCGGTGACGGCCGCCGAGTCCTCGCACAGGAGCACAGGCAACTCGGGGCTCTTCGCCGACTTGAGGAACTGCCCCCAGCTCTGTTCGCCCTTCTGCTCGCGTGCCTCCTTGACCGCCGTCATGAGGGAACGGCCCTCCATGAGGATCGCCAGCACGAGCACGACGATCGGCACCCACCACCAGGCCTCGTCCGTCGACGGCTGCTTCGCGCCGGGCTCGCGCATCTGATGGAACTTCTCGTATGCCTCGAACAGCGAGAACAGGCCACCGAGGCAGAACACGATGATGCTGACGACGAAGCCAGCGAGGTAACGCTCACGCCCGTAACCGAACGGGTGATCCTCGTCCGCGTCCTTCTGGGCCTTCTTGCCGCCGATGAGCAGGAGGATCTGGTTGCCCGAATCGGCGGCGGAGTGGATGCCCTCGGCGAGCATCGAACTCATGCCGGTGAGCAACCACGCGATGATCTTCGTGACGGCGATGCCCAGATTGGCCGCCAGCGCGGCGAAGATCGCCGTGTTGTTGCCGCTGTGCCCGCCCGATCCGGTTTCCTTCTCGTCACTCATGACCCCGAGAATAGGTGGCGCCTCTCGCGCCGCCAACCGCGACGGCGCCGTCACACTCCCTCGATCCAGCGAAGGACCCGCCGTGCCGACTCTGCTCTACCTCAGCGAATCCGACGTCCGGGCAGCGTTCACGGCAGACGTCGCGCACGCCTCGCAGCACGCGGCGTTCACCGCGCTCGGACGCGGAGGAGCGCTGCTGCCCGCACGTCTGCTGCTGCCGGGGCGCGGCGACGACGTCGCGTTCTGCTACGCCGCGCGGGCCGAGGCGGGCGCACCGGCCGTCAGCAAGTTCGGTTCGGTACACGCCGGCAACGTCGGCGCGGGGCTGCCCGCGGTGCACGCGCTCGTCACGGTGCTCGACCCGACGACAGGTGTGCCGACGTGCGTCATGGCCGGCACGACGCTGACGACACGCCGCACGGCGGCAGCGAGCGCCGTCGCGATGGAGGCGTTGTGGTCGCCTGACTCGAGCGGGCGCGACGACGTCGGTGAGGCCGACGGCGCAGGTGTCGGTGCCCGGGACGGCATCGGTGTTCATGTCGCGATCGTCGGGAGCGGCGTGCAGGCCGAGGCGCACGCGCACGCGTTGTGCGCGGTCGGCGGTGAGCACACGGTGGGTCGCATCCGGCTCGCGGCGCGCAACCGCGCGAGTGCCGACGAGTTGGTCGCGCGCTGGCATACGACGAAACCCGAGGGCGCACCCGACATGGAACTCGTCGACACGGTCGAGCAGGCGTGCGCGGACGCCGACGTCATCGCGGTGTGCACGACGTCGACGACGCCCGTGCTCGAGGCGACCTGGGTGCGTGACGGCGCCCTCGTCATCTCTGTGGGCTCGTTCAGCGCCGAGCGATCCGAGGTGCCGAGCGACCTGGTCGCTCAGGCACGCGTCGTCGTCGACGACCGCGAGACGGCCCTGGCCGACAACGGGTGCGTCGTCGCGGCCCTCATGGCCGGGGTGTTCGAGACCGGCAGCGTCGAGACGCTCGGCGAGGTGCTCGTGCGCGACGCCGCACATGCCGATGACGATGACGCAGAACGTCACGTCTGGAACGACGACTCCTCGAACAACGGCGTCACCAACCACGGCGCCGCCGACAGCGACGCAGGCGCCCACGGTGAGCGTCGCCCGCGCGTGACGCTCTACGCCTCGGTCGGGATCGGGTTGCAGGACGCTGCCGCGGCCGTCGCGGTACAGGAGGCCGCCCAGCGCGCCGGGGTCGGGACGCCGCTGCCGCTCTGACATCGCTGCCAGGGCTCACTCGCCGTC
>NZ_DCNR01000025.1:0-14143 GCF_002322065.1 Dermacoccus sp. UBA1591
GACGACTCGGCTCCGGCCGCCCAGCCGCAGCAGACCCCCGAAGCCACACAGGCACCGCAAGCCGCACCCGCCACCTCCGGCGGCGACGACTGGGACGCCCCGCCGCCCGCACTCGACGACTCGGCTCCGGCCGCGCAGCCGCAACAGACACCCGAAGCCACCCAGGCACCGCAAGCCGCACCCGCCGCCTCCGGTGGCGACGACTGGGACGCTGCTCCCCCGGCTCTCGACGACTCCGCTCCCGCCCCCGCTGCGCAGCCGCAGGCAGCTGCCCCGGCAAGCGATCCGGCCCAGGCCGAGACCCCCGCGCCGGCCCAGGACACGGCGACGAGCCAACCTGCCGCGGCCCCGACACCCGCACCGGCGTCGTCGGGTGGCGATGACTGGGGAACGGAGCCGCTGCCGCTCGACCAGCTCGACTCGCTCGCCCCGGCAGCGCCCGCAGCGACGGACGAGAAGGCTGCCCCTGCGGCCGCGTCCACCGCTGCTGACTCGACCCCGAGCACCCCGGCTGCTCCCGAAGCTGACGGCGAGAAGGCCGCTGCCGAAGCAGCATCCACCCCGGCGGCGGACTCGACGTCGACTCAGGCCGCGTCGACGAGCACGAACGACACGACGACTGACGCCGCCACACGCCCGTCCGAACAGGCCGCTGACACCACCGACCACGGCACGTCCGGTGCTGCGGTTGCGGCCGGTGTCGCGGGAGGGGCGGCCGCCGCTGCCGCGATGGCGTCGGGCCGCTCGTCGGACGACACGGCGACCGACGCGTCGGACCGTTCCGCGGAAGCCGACTCGACCGCGACGCAGACGCAGTCCAAGCACGCGGGCTCGGGAGCGCAGGACGCCGCCGCGTCGGCACCCGCCACGACCCCTGCTGCGCCGAAGCCCTCGGGCGGCGACGACTGGGGCACCGAGCCGCTTCCGCTGGACCAGCTTGACCAGTTCGCTCCGGCGACGACCGGCGCGGCCGCAGCGCCTGCGGAGTCGGCCGGTGTCGGTGTGAGCGAGCCCGTCGCCGACCCGTCCACGTCGACGACCGACGCGGCCGCAGCGCCTGCGGAGTCGGCCGGTGTCGGTGTGAGCGAGCCCGTCGCCGACCCGTCCACGTCGACGACGGGCGCTGCGTCGAACGCCGCCACGACGACGCTGGCGCAGCCGCCGGCGTCCGAAGATGCCGCGAGCGCCTCGCAGACGGCGGTCGAGGCCGACGTCCGCACCGACGACGCCGCTCAGCCACTGCAGGACTTCACGTCCGACGAGCTGGCTCACGACACGGCTTCATCGAGCGAGTCGGGGCAGTCGCCGAAGGGCGCCGGTTCGCCGTTGCAGGCTGCTCCCACGGCGGCTGAGGTCTCGGCTGCCGAGGTGGCTGACGGTCCGTTCGGTCCTGGCTCGGCCGAGCCCAACGAGGACGGTTCGGCGCCGTCGCCGGCGTACACGATCAAGGGCAACGCGGACACGATGCTGTTCCACACGCCCGACAGCCCGAGCTACGAGCAGACCGAGGCCGAGGTGTGGTTCACGAGCGTGGACGCCGCCAAGGCCGCGATGTTCCGCCACTGGGACCCCGCCCAGCGCTGATCGACTCAGCTCCTGACGATGGCCGCTCACCTCGAAGGTGGGCGGCCATCGCCGTCCTCGGCCGCCTGACCGAGCCCTTCGGCACCCTGCGCACATCGCGCGGGTCCGCACACGCTCCCCTGACCGCAAGATGGCGAGTAACTCACACGTCGGCAGGTAACTGCCCGCAGACCTGTGAGTTACCCGCCATCCTCCAGGCTCCGTTTGCCTCCCGGGCGGGGCGGGGCCGCGGCCGGCGCTGCTGGCCGGCCCGGCACCGTTGCGAGTCCCGTCAGGCTGGGACGAGCGGCAGTTGGGCCGAGACGTCGGCGCGCTGCCCCGACGTGCGCAGGCGCCCCTCGGCGCGGGCGGCGTCCCACGTCAGGCGGCCGGTGGCGAGTTCGAGCCAGGTGACGGCGTCGGTCTCGATGACGTTCGGGGGCGTGCCGCGCGTGTGGACCGGGCCCTCGATGCACTGGACGGCGCCGAACGGCGGCACGCGCACCTCGACGGTGCGGCCGGGCACCTGGATACCGAGCTCTTCGAGCGTGTAGCGCACGGCGAGGGCGGTGGTGGGTCGTGCCGTGTCAGCGGGGTTCGCGGCCCAGGCGAGGACGGCGGCGCGACCCGCTTCTGGCGCGATGCGGCGACGAGGTGGCATGCGCCCCATCCTAGGGGCGTCCCCCTTCCGCGATTCTCGTTCCCATCGGCGAACCACGGACACTCGGCGATTCCTGTCCACCTTCGCGATTCCTGTCCCCATCGGCGATCTTCGTCCACATTCGCACCGCCTACATTGGTCGCATGGCTCGCCGACGCATCCCCACGACTGCCCCTGAGACCGCCGCCGGCGACCCCTTCGAGTTCATCACCGACGAGCGCGGCGGTGTCACCGTCATGCGCGACGGGCACCCACAGTCGCACGTCCACCCGGACGATCCGACGCTGCTGGAGTTCGAGTACGTCCAGCACTTCGCGCTCGTGCTCGACGCGCTGACGCCGCCCGCGCCGTCCCTGCTCGGCGTCACGCACGTCGGCGGCGCAGGGCTGACGCTGGCACGCTACGTCGAGGCGACCCGCCCCGGTTCGCCGCAGATCGTCCTGGAGCCCGACGTCCGCCTCACCGACGCCGTCCGTCGCGAACTGCCCCTGCCCCGCACGCATCGCATCCGGGTACGGCCGGCTGACGGCGCCTCGGGCGTCGTAGCTCTCAAGGACGACTCGGCCGACGTCATCGTCCTCGACGCATTCGCCGACGGACGCGTGCCGGCCGAGCTCGTCAGCCCGACGTTCGCGGCCGACGTCGCGCGTGTGCTCAAGCCGGGTGGCGTGTTCATCGCCAATCTCGCCGACGAGCCAGGGTTCGCGTGGAACTCACGCGCCGCCGCGACGTTCACCGCCGTGCTGCCACACGCCGTCATCGTCGGGGCGCACGAGGTGCTCAAGGGCAAGCGCTTCGGCAACGTCGTGCTGGCCGCGTCGGCCGACTCCAGCGCCCTCGACCTCGACGCCGTCACCCGCGCCGCCGCTCGTGCGCCCCTGCCGACGGGCGTCCGGCGCGGCGCCGAGCTGGCACGGATGTTGCGGGCGGCCGCCCCTTTCACCGACAACGACGCGGCACGCTCCCCCGTCCCGCCGCAGCTCGGTGCGTGGCGAGTGCGCTGACGCTGCGAGCGTGACACGATCGGCTGCACCGCCACGACGAAGGAGAACGATGCCCGAGGGCCACGTCACGCACCGCATCGCGGGGATGATGAACGACAACTTCGCTGGGCGAATCATCAAATCGTCCTCTCCCCAGGGCCGATTCGCCGAAAGCTCAGCGCGCATCGACGGCCGTGCCTTCGATCACGCCGAGGCCTACGGCAAGCACATGCTCGTCGCGTTCGAAGGGCTCGACAGGCGCGTCAACATCCACCTCGGTCTGCTCGGAAAGTTCTTCTGGACGTACGGTGTCGAGCCCGGCGAGGCGCCGATCACCGGCGCCATCCGGTGGCGTCTCGGAGCATCGTCCGACGACGGTGATGCGCGCGGCAGTGTGGTCATGGATCTGCGTGGCCCCAACGTCTGCGCGCTCAAGACGCCGGACGAGGTGGCGGCGATCGTCGGCAAGCTCGGGCCCGACCCGTTGCGCGTGGACGCCGACCCTGACGTCGCGTGGGTGCGGATCCGCCACACGTCGACGCCGATCGCTGCGCTGCTCATGGACCAGAAGGTGTTCAACGGCGTCGGCAACATCTACCGAGCCGAGGTGCTCTTCCGCCACGGCCTCGACCCGAAGATGCCGGGGAAGTTCTTGCGCCGCACCGAGTTCGACGCGATCTGGGCGGACCTGGTCGCGCTCATGCCGCTCGGGGTACGCGACGGCCGCATCGACACCGTCCGCGACGAACACTCGCCCGAGACCATGGGGCGTGATCCGCGCGTCGACAAGCACGGCGGCGAGGTCTACGTCTATCGACGCGCGGGGCAACCGTGCCTCGTCTGCGGCACGCCCGTGGCACACGAGGAGTTCGCGGGCCGCAACCTGTTCTGGTGCCCGCGCTGCCAGCCGCGTCACCGCCGTCGCACGCCCAACCCGTGAGGGCCGCAATCCCGCATGGCAGAGTTTCGGACCCCGACTCGCCGGTTGAGAGCCGCAATCTGGCATGGCAGAGTTTCAGCCCCAATCCGAGCAGCCGAGCCGAGATGGGGCACACGCCTGGACCCGCACCTCGTGAACACGTCGAGAGGCCCATTCCTGGTTCCAGGAATGGGCCTCTCGAACGAGCGCGCACCAACCGTCAGCGATGCGCAGGCCGTCAGCCGAAGATCTTTCGCAGCGGCACCTGGTGCGTCTCGGAGAGCTCGGCGACCGGGATCGAGAACAGGTCGCCGACGGCGAGCGCGTCGCCACCCGTCTCGCCGATCTTCGCTGCGGCTACACCGGCCTTCGACGCGAGCGCCTCGAACGCCTCGACGTGCTCCGGTGCCACCGCGACGAGGGCGCGACCGGCCGACTCGGAGAACAGCGACACGAACGCGTTGTCGGTGAACGACACCGACGCACCGACACCATGACGCATGACGCCTTCAGCCAACGCGACCGCGAGACCGCCGGACGACAGGTCGTGAGCCGCGGCGAGCAGGCCGTCACGGGCACCGTCGATGAGCACCGACGCGAGCGCCTTCTCGTTCTCGAGGTGCACCATCGGCGGCAGGCCCCCGAGGTGGCTGTGCACGACGCCGGCCCATTCGGAGCCGTCGAGCTCGTCCCGCGTCTCGCCGAGCACGTAGAGCGCGAGGCCCGCATCCTTCCACGCCGACGGCGTGCGCTTGCTGACGTCGTCGAGCACGCCGAGGACGGCGACGACGGGCGTCGGGTGGATCGCGACGTCACCCGTCTGGTTGTAGAACGACACGTTGCCGCCCGTCACGGGAGTGCCGAACGCGCGGCACGCCTCGATGATGCCGTCGACGGCCTGGCTGAACTGCCACATGACGCCCGCGTCCTCGGGCGAGCCGAAGTTGAGGCAGTCGGAGACGGCGAGCGGCGTCGCGCCGGCGGCCGCGACGTTGCGGTACGCCTCCGCGACGGCGTGCTGCGCGCCGATGAATGGGTCGAGCTTCGCGAAACGGCCGTTGCAGTCCGTCGAGAGCGCGACGCCGAGCCCGGTGCCCTCGTCGACGCGCACGACGCCCGCGTCGTCAGGCATGGCGAGCGCCGTGTTGCCCATGACGTAGCGGTCGTACTGGTCGGTGATCCACGACTTGTCGGCGATGTTCGGCGAACCCAGCACCTGCAGCAGCTGCGCGCGCAGCTCGTGGCCCGACGCCGGTCGGCGCAGCAGCGACGACACGTCGTCCTGCATCGCGTCGAGGTACTCGGGTCGCGCGAGCGGGCGCTCGTAGACCGGCCCGTCGTGCGCGACGGAGCGCGGCGGCACGTCGACGACGACGTCGCCATGCCAGGTGATGACGAGGTTCTCACCGTCGGTGACCTCGCCGAGGACGACGGCCTCGACGTCCCACTTCTCGGCGATCGCCATGAACGCGTCGAGCTTGTCGGGCGTGACGACGGCCATCATGCGCTCCTGCGACTCGGACATGAGGATCTCCTCGGCCCGCAGCGAGCTGTCGCGCAGCGGCACGCGGTCGAGTTCGATGTGCATGCCGCCGTCACCGGCGGAGGCGAGTTCGGATGTCGCGCAGGACAATCCGGCGCCCCCGAGATCCTGGATGCCCTCGACGACGCCCGCGGCGTACAGGTCGAGGCAGCACTCGATGAGGACCTTCTCGGCGAAGGGGTCGCCGACCTGGACGGCCGGTCGCTTCGTCGGCCCTTCGGAGTCGAACGTCTCGGAGGCGAGCACGGAGACACCGCCGATGCCGTCGCCACCCGTCTTGGCGCCGAACAGCACGACCTTGTTGCCCTGGCCTGCGGCCTTGGCGAGGTGCAGATCCTCGTGGCGCAGCTTGCCGACGCACAGCGCGTTGACGAGCGGGTTGCCCTGGTAGCAGTCGTCGAACACGACCTCGCCACCGATGTTCGGCAGGCCGAGGCAGTTGCCGTAGCCGCCGATGCCGGCGACGACGCCGGGCAGGACACGCGCGGTGTCGGGGTGGTCGAGCGCGCCGAAGCGCAGCGGATCCATGACGGCGATCGGGCGCGCACCCATCGCCATGATGTCGCGGACGATGCCGCCGACGCCGGTCGCGGCGCCCTGGTAGGGCTCGATGTAGCTCGGGTGGTTGTGGCTCTCGACCTTGAAGGTGACGGCCCAGCCCTGACCGATGTCGATGACGCCGGCGTTCTCGCCGATGCCGGCGAGCTGCTTGCCGCGCGGCGTCTCGCTCGGCAGGTCGCCGAAGCGGCGCAGGTGCGTCTTCGACGACTTGTACGAGCAGTGCTCGCTCCACATGACGGAGTACATCGCGAGTTCGGCGCTCGTCGGGCGGCGCCCGAGGATCTCGCGGATGCGCGCGTACTCGTCGTCCTTGAGGCCGAGTTCGGCCCACGGCTGCTCGACGTCGGGCGTCGCCTCGGCCTTGCTCACCGTGTCGAGACCGTCCGTCTTCGGCGCGGCGATGATCTGGCTTTCGGCGCTGAAGCCCTCTTCGGCAGCGGCGAGCTGGCCCGGCTCCGGGCTCGTGTTCATCTCAGTCATCAGTGCTGTCTCCTCAGACGCTCGCGAGCGCCGTGATGGCGGACGTGAAGAAGGCGAGCCCGTCGGTCGAGGGGCCGAAGCCCTCCTCGACGCAGTGCTCGGGGTGCGGCATGAGGCCGACGACGTTGCCGCGTTCGTTCGTGACGCCGGCGATGTCGCGGTACGAGCCGTTCGGGTTGCCCTGCAGGTAGCGGAAGACGACCTGGCCCTCGCCCTCGAGGCGGTCGAGCGTCGCGTCATCTGCGACGAAGCAGCCCTCCCCGTTCTTCAGCGCGATGGTGATCTCCTGATCGGCCGTGAAAGCGTTCGTCCACGCGGTGGAGGTGTTCTCGACACGCAGCACCTGGTCCTTGCACAGGAACTTCTGGTGGTCGTTGCGAATGAGCGCGCCGGGCAACAGATGCGATTCGCACAGGATCTGGAAGCCGTTGCAGATGCCGAGCACGGGCATGCCGCCCTGCGCCGCAGGGATCAGCTCGTCCATGACAGGCGCGAACCGCGCGATGGCGCCGCAGCGCAGGTAGTCGCCGTAGCTGAAACCGCCCGGCACGACGACGGCGTCGACGCCCTTGAGGTCGGCGTCACCGTGCCACAGGTCGACGGGGTCTCCCCCGGCGAGGCGGACGGCGCGCTTCGCGTCGTGATCGTCGAGCGAACCGGGGAAGGTGATGACGCCGATCTTCACTGCTCGTCCTTCAGGTCGTGCACGCTGACGACGTCCTCGATCACGGGGTTGCTCAGCAGCTTGTCGGCCGCCTCACGCGCCGCAGCGAGGTGCGCGTCCGTCACATCACCGTCGACGGTGAGGACGAAACGCTTGCCCTGACGCACGTCGGTGAACTGCTCGAAACCGAGGCGCGGCAGCGCACCGGCGACGGCCTGACCCTGCGGGTCGAGGATCTCGGACTTCAGCATGACGTCGACGACGACGTGGCCCATGGGTTCTCCCTGTGAGAGGCGGTGTGTCCAGCACCCTGAGTCTAGGCGGGCGCCACCGACAACGCCCCATTCCCGCTCACGTCGTGCGCAGCGGCAGGTGGATCCAGCCCTCTGGACGGGCCGCGTCACGGTGCGCACACGTGGGCGATGCGATCGGCCGAGACACTGAGCGGCCTGACGGCCGGCCGCGCCGGATCAGCGCTCGAGCCGTGGCGCTTCGTCACCTCGATGACGTCGAGATCCGTCGCCCGATAGACCAAGCGCTGGCGCTCGTCCGGCGTCGCGTAGGACGCTTCCCGCACCTCGGACCCGCCCGGTTCCCCACCACCCTGATCACCCACGAGTTCGACGAACTCCTGAGGCCAGCCGAACGGGCAGCCGACGCCGATCTCGGCGCCACTGCGATCGAGGAGGCTGACGAGCACCGCGTCGCTGACGCACTCACGACCCTCGCCCCAGACGTCGACGATCGTCGCGCGGTCCCCCTCCCAACCCAACTCCACCGCAGCGGTGTTGACCGAGGCGGCAGCCAGATCGACACCGATACTGATGCCGTGGGCCGGTCGCTGAACCTCGGGCTCGCCTGCCGCCCTGCGACCCGTCACGCGAACGTGCGGCCCGTCAGTGCTTCGTAGGCCTCGATGTACTTGGCGCGCGTGGCAGCGACGATGTCGTCGGGCAACGCCGGCGGCTGCTCGCCCGACGACTTGTCCCAACCAGAGGCCGGGGACGTCAGCCAGTCCCGCACGAACTGCTTGTCGTACGAATCCTGTGCGCGCCCCGGCTGCCACGACGCGGCCGGCCAGAAGCGCGACGAGTCGGGCGTCAGCAGCTCGTCGGCGAGCACGAGCGTGCCGTCAGCGCGCACGCCGAACTCGACCTTCGTGTCGGCGATGAGGATGCCCCGCTCGGCAGCGATCTCGTTGCCACGCGCGAGGATTCGCACGGTGAGGTCACGGATCTCATCCGCGCGCTCCCGCCCGACGAGCACGACGGCCTCGTCGAACGTCATCGACTCGTCGTGATCCCCGATCTCCGCCTTCGACGTCGGCGTGAAGATCGGCGTCTCGAGCTTCGAGGCATCGACCAAGCCGTCCGGCAGGGCCACCCCACACACCGCACCGGTGGCACGGTACTCGGCGAGCCCGCCGCCAGTCAGGTATGCGCGGGCGATGGCTTCGAGCGGCACCATGTCGAGCCGTTCGACGAGCACCGCACGGCCCGCGACGGCGTCGGGCACGTCCGTCGAGACGACGTGGTTGGGCACGAGGTCTGCCATCTGCTCGAACCACCACAGCGACAGCTGCGTCAGCACCTTGCCCTTGTCGGGGATGGGTGTCGAGAGGATGAAGTCGAACGCCGAGATGCGGTCGCTCGCGACGAGCAGCACCTGGTCGTCGCGAGCCTTGCCGTCCGCGTCGAGCGGCGCGTACAGGTCGCGCACCTTGCCGGAGTAGACGTGCGCGTACCCAGGAAGGTCGAGTGTCTCGCTCATGCCTGCTCTCCTTCGACGGTGATCTCACCCTCGAGTGCCTTGAGCGCGATGTCGGTGCGGTGATGACTGCCGGGCAACGTGATGCGCTCGACGCCCGCGTACGCCACCTCACGGGCGGCGGCGAGATCCGCACCCCGCCCGACGACCGACAGCACACGCCCACCGGACGAGACGATTCCGCCGCCGCTGCCCAGCTTCGTCCCCGCATGCAGGACGTACGCACCGTCACCCGCCGCGGTGCCGTCGCCGTTCACCTCGTCGAGGCCGTCGATGCGCGCACCCGTCACCGGCTTTGCGGGGTAACCCTCGCTCGCGACGACGACGGTGACGGCTGCGTCATCGCTCCATTCGAGCGGCCCGAAGTCAGCGAGCTCACCCCGTGCGGCAGCGCGCAGCAGACCGCCGAGCGGCGTGCGCAGACGCGCGAGGACGACCTGCGTCTCCGGGTCGCCGAAGCGCGCGTTGAACTCGACGACCTTCGGGCCCTCCGACGTCAGCGCCAGCCCGACGTACAGCACGCCCGCGAACGGCGTGCCGCGGCGCGCCATCTCGTCGATCGTCGGCTGCGCGACTCGCTTCACGACATCGTCGACGAGCCCCGCCGGCGCCCAGTCGAGCGGCGAGTACGCGCCCATGCCACCGGTGTTCGGACCCGCATCGTCATCATGCGCGCGCTTGAAATCCTGCGCCGGCTCGAGCGGAACGACCGTCGCACCGTCGCTGATGCAGAACAGCGACACCTCGGGGCCGTCGAGAAATTCTTCGATGACGAGGCTCGACCCGGCGTCGAGACAGGCCCGGGCGTGCGCGAGCGCCTCGTGGCGGTCGTTCGTCACGACGACACCCTTGCCGGCCGCGAGCCCGTCGTCCTTGACGACGTACGGGGCGCCGGTCGCATCGAGGGCCTCGACGACCTGCGTCATGTTCGTGCACGCGTGCGCGCCGGCGGTCGGGACGTCGGCGGCGGCCATGACGTCCTTCGCGAACGCTTTCGACCCCTCGAGTCGAGCGGCTTCGGCGGACGGGCCGAACGTGTCGATTCCGGCTGCGCGCACCGCGTCCGCGACCCCGGCGACGAGCGGCGCCTCGGGCCCGATGACGACGAGGTCGGCCCTGATCTCCTGCGCCAGTTCGGCGACGGCGTCACCGTCGAGGATGTCGACGTCACGCACCTGGGCGTCGGCGGCCATGCCTGGATTTCCGGGGGCGGCGACGATGCTGTCGACCTGCGGATCCGCTGCGAGCCCCTTGACGATGGCGTGCTCGCGCGCGCCCGTTCCGACGACCAAAGCCTTCATGGCTGCAACCCTACCGGCGAGGAGGCGGCGCGCGCGGCCCCGGGAACCCAGGGGGAGGAAATGCTCCCGGGGCGGCGCGCACCTGGCGCGAAGTGGGTCGAACCATCGGGGGGAGGTGGTGACACGCTCCTTCGCGCACCGGACGGGCCGGCACGACCCACTATGGCACGACCACGGGCACCCGCTCGCTCACGGTTTGGCAGAATGACGTCATTGGCGAACATTCGCCAAGAGCGCCACTTCTTTCTCCCTCGTCGACAGGCGGCCGTCATGCCCCATGAGTCATCCACCGATGTACCTTCCGGGGCGCCCGGCACACCCGCCGACGCTCTCGGCGCGCCTTCCGACGCCCCCGGCAGCGGCACGCCCGCCGACGCGATCGCCGACCTCGCCGCGATGATGCCCGAGGGCGCTGCGACGACGAACGCGCTCGCCGACCTCATCGGCGAGCACCGTCCGACCGAGCTCTACCTCCACCTGCTCATGCACGGCGCGTGCGACGAGGCCGATCTCGCCGCAGCCGGATTCGCCGTTGAGGCTACCGCCGTCGCCCTGCGCATCCTCACCGCGCGTGCCATGGTCGAGCGGGATTCGTCGGGGTGGCGGGTCACGCCCCCGGAGCAAGCGCTGCCCACCCTCGCGGGGCAGCTCGAGTCACGCGCGACGAGTATCCGCGCCGCGTTGCCGGGCCTCGTCGCCGCCCACCGCAACGCCGCGAAGGCCACGGGCGCGAACCGACTTTTAGAAGGCACCGACGCGCTCGACGGCGAGCGCGAGGTCGCGTTCGCGTTCGCCCAGTGCGTCGCGAACGCTCGTCATGAGGTGCGAGCCATGCGCACGCGATCCATCGCGACGCGCTCGCCCATCCTCGACGCGCTGCCCGGTTCACGCGACGGGCGCGTCGGCGCCTCGCAACGTCTCGTGACGGTCGACACCGTCATCGACTCGAGCCTGGTCGCCGACTTCGACGCCGACGACTTCGCCTCTCTGCAACCCACGCCGAACGTCCGCGTCACCCTTGCGACGGGCGTTCCGTTCACCGCCGCCGTCAACGACGACGGGATGGCCGTCATCGAGACCGTCAGCGGTGGCGGTGTGGCGGGGCTCGTCGTGCACGACGCCGGACTCGTCGCGGCGGTGTCGTCGACGATCGACCTCATGCTGCGCCTCGCCGCTCCCCTCGCCGCGACCCATCCGCGTGCGTCGACGCAGTCCATGGCGCGCCAGCGCACGGACGGTGTGCAGGCTGCCACGTCGGATGCGTTGAGCGACCAGGAGCGCCTCATCCTGACGCTGCTCGCCGCAGGAGTGCCCGACGCCACCGTGGCGCGTCGCGTCGGCGTCAGCCAGCGCACGTTCGATCGGCGCGTCCGCAGCGTCATGGATCGCCTCAACGCCCAGACACGGTTTCAGGCCGGGGTGCTGGCCGCCCGACGCGGCTGGTTGTGAGCCCTGTCGCGACATGAACCCCGACGCGCCGTGCGGGCCGACGAACGCTCTAAGGTAGAGGGTCATCCGCGGGCGGCGCGGTGAGCCAGCACGGCGAGGGGAAGCACTGCGTGAGCACGGTTGAGGGACGTCCGGCCGGCCAGGTCGACGAACTACCCGACGAGGTCACCCGCGAGATCGCGATCGAACAGGCGCACGTCGAGCGCGTCTACGCCGAACTGGCGAAGGCCGGCGAGCGCGTCGGCATCGTCGAATCCGAAGGCCTCGCGCGCGGGCGCGCGAGCCGCTCCGGCGACATGCGCGACGAGGAGAAGGCCGGCCTGTTCGAGCGCGACGCGCTCATGTTCTCCGCCGGCAAGCGACGCGCGACACTCGAGCAGCAGTTCGAGGGCCTCGTCTTCGGGCGCCTCGACCTCGACCACGCGATGACGGCGGGTGCGGACGCGAACGACGCCCCCGGCGGGTTCGTCTCCACCGGCTCGGGTGACGACCTAGAGGTGCGTTACATCGGCCGCCTCGGCGTGCGTGACGACGAGTACGAACCGCTCGTCATCGACTGGCGCGCGCCGGCGGCGTCACCGTTCTACCGCGCGACGCCCGTCGCCCCGGAGAAGGTCGTGCGCCGCCGCGTGCTGCGCTGCCGTGACGCTCGCGTCCTCGGCGTCGAGGACGACCTCATGACGGTGGAGGCGCCGGAGGGCATGACGGTCGTCGGTGACGGCGCGCTCATGGCCGCCCTGACGCGCTCGCGCGGGGCGCGGATGCGCGACATCGTGGCGACGATCCAGCGCCACCAGGACGAGGCGATCCGCGCCGACGCGCGCGGCGTCACCCTCATCACGGGTGGGCCGGGCACGGGCAAGACCGTCGTCGCGCTGCACCGCGCGGCCTACCTGCTCTACTCGGATCGGCGCCGATTCGAGTCGGGCGGCATCCTCGTCGTCGGCCCGTCGGCCGCCTACACCGCGTACATCGAGCGCGTCCTGCCGTCGCTCGGCGAGGATTCGGTGGCGCTGCGCGCGCTCGGCGACCTCGTCGGCGGGCTGACGGCGACGCGCCTCGACGCGCCGGCCGCGGCCGCCGTCAAGGGTGGGCTGCGCATCCGAAAGGTGCTCTCGCGCGCCGCGAAGGACGTCGCGCCCGACGCGGCGACGAGCCTGCGCACGATGGTCGCGGGCCTCGCCGTCCACCTCGATGAGCGCGAGCTGCGCCGCATCCGCGCGAGCCTGCTCAGCCACCACCAGCACAACAAGCTCGCCGGCAACCCCGCCGACGTCGTCGAGGCCCTCGCGGCCGCGGCGTGGCTGCAGGTGCGCGAGCACACGAACCTGGAGCGCCCCGAGTTCGTCGACCGCTTCGAGGATTCGCGCGACGTCGAGGCGTTCGTCACCGACTGGTGGCGCCCGATCGACCCGCGTCACGTGCTGCTGTGGCTCGGTGACGCCGACCGGCTCGCGCGCTATGCACGCGGTGTGCTGAGCATTGGTGAGCAGGCGGAACTCGTCGCGTCGATCGCCGTCGCGGTCGAGCGCGGCGAGTGGTCCGTGGCCGACGTTGCGCTCGTCGACGACCTGCTCGCCCGCCTCGCCGAGGTGCCCGAGGCCGCCCGCGAGGAGCGTGGTTTCTACGAGATCGAGGAGTTCGACAACCTCACCGAGTACGGCGTCCACGAGGTCGAGGTGACCGGATCGCGCCGTCAGGGCGGCGAGGTCGGCTTCGAGGTGACGCCCGCCGACGCCCGCGAGCGCCTGCTCGCCGGGCGCCTCACGCGCGCCGAGGAATACAGTCACGTCCTCGTCGACGAGGCGCAGGACCTGTCGCCGATGCAGTGGCGCGCCGTCGGTCGGCGCGGAAAGTTCGCGTCGTGGACCGTCGTCGGCGACCTCGCGCAGGCGTCGTGGCCCGACCTCGACGAAGCCGCCGAGGCACGCGAGGAGGCCTTCGGGACGAAGAAGCGTCAGAGCTTCCACATGACGACGAACTACCGCAACGCGCGCGAGATCTTCGACTTCGCGGCCGACCTCATCCGACGCTACGTGCCCGACGCCGACATCCCCGAAGCCGTGCGCGAGACCGGCATTCACCCCGTCTCGATCGACGTGAGCCGAGACGACGTCATCGCCCGCGCCCGCGAAGCCGTCAGCGACCTGCTCGAGCAGGTCGACGGCAGCGTCGCCGTCATCGCGCCCGCGGCGTGGCGGCAGGCGCTGGCTGAGCTCGACGGCGCAGCGGGCCGCGTCGTCGTCATCGAC
>NZ_DCNR01000025.1:14378-14502 GCF_002322065.1 Dermacoccus sp. UBA1591
TCGTCATCGACCCGATGTCGACGAAGGGCCTCGAGTACGACGCGACGCTCGTCGTCGACCCCGATGAGATCACCGCCGAGTCACCTGGCGGCGCGCGCGTTCTCTATGTTGTGCTGACTCGTGC
>NZ_DCNR01000036.1:0-1171 GCF_002322065.1 Dermacoccus sp. UBA1591
GCGCCACGGCCGCGCCCGACGGGGTGCGCGAGAGCGCCGCCGCCGTGCGCACCTCTTCCCGCCGGCATCCGGGTGTGGCGTTCGTCGCTGTGCTCGACGACGCGGCGCTCGTCGGGGACGTCGAACGCGCGGCCGCGACCGTCGCGCTGCTCGACGCGGGGGCCGACGACGTCATCTCGTGCGCGATCACGCCGGCGGAGCTCGAAGCGCGGGTCAGCGCCGCGGTGCGCCGGGTCAACCGGGCGCAGGGCGGACCGCGGCTGGTGGCGAACGCCGCCGAGGGGAGCCCACCCCACGTGGACGCGGCGCGGCGCGAGCTCGTCGGCGCCGGCGGGCGGGCGGTGATGACCGCGAAGGAAGCCATCGTCATGGGGGTGCTCGTCGGGCGGGATGACGTCGTCAGTCGCGCAGAGTTCGAGGCGGCGCTGTGGACGGGCCAGTGGCGTGGCACACCCAAGGCGGTCGACATGCACATCGCCAAGCTGCGCCCCAAGCTGCGGGTCGCGACGGGCGGGCAGTGGCAGATCGAGACGGTGCGCGGCGCGGGCTTCGTCCTGACGCGGCGCGAGGGCGAGGCCCTCGAGTCGGTGGGGGTGGGCCTCGCCCACCCGGCGACGCCCGCCTGACGACCGCGCCACGCGCGTGACGAATCCGCCGGATAATCTTGGCGCGTGAACCAACCCCAGCCCCATGCGCGCAACGCCACCGAGCCGGACGCTGCGACGCCCGACACCCAGCCCGCCCGCGAGGCGCGCCGCGCGCCGGGCGGATTTCCCGTCGTCGGCATCATCGGCGGCGGCCAGCTCGCCCGCATGTGTGCCGCCCCCGCGGCCGAGCTCGCGCTGACGTTGTCCGTCTTCGCCGAGTCCGACGACGCCGCAGCGGCGCTCGTCGTGCCGCATGCGCCTGTCGGTGACTACCGCGACGCCGAGCAGGTGCGCGAGTGGGCACGCGGGTGCGACGTCGTGACGTTCGATCACGAGCACGTGCCCGCCGACGTGCTCGCTGCGCTCGAGGCCGACGGCGTCGCGCTGCACCCGCGCCCGAGTGCGCTGCGCTTCGCCCAGGACAAGCTCGCGATGCGTCAGCGCCTCAGCGACCTCGACGTGCCGTGCCCCGCCTGGGCTCCCGTTTCCACGAGCGACGAGTTGAGCGCGTTCGGCGAACAGCA
>NZ_DCNR01000036.1:1426-4082 GCF_002322065.1 Dermacoccus sp. UBA1591
GCGCCGCTGCTCGCGGAGGAGGCCGTCGCGTTCGAGCGGGAGATCGCCGTCATGATCGCGCGCAGCCCGAGCGGCCAGGTCGCCGTGTGGCCCGTCGTCGAGACCGTTCAGGTCGACGGCATCTGCACCGAGGTCCTCGCCCCCGCCCCGGACCTGAGCGACGACGCTGCCGAACGCATCACCTCCGCCGCCATCACGATCGCGCGCGAACTCGACGTCACGGGCGTCATGGCCGTCGAGCTGTTCGACGTCGGCGGCGGCGAGTTCGTCGTCAACGAGCTCGCGATGCGCCCGCACAACTCGGGACACTGGTCGATGGACGGCTCCGTCACCGGTCAGTTCGAGCAGCACCTACGCGCCGTCCTCGACCTGCCCCTCGGCGACACGCGCGCGCGGGCACCGTGGACGGTCATGGGCAACGTGCTCGGCGGCGAGTACGAGGAGTTGTACCCCACCTACAAGCACCTCATGGCACGTGATCCCGGCCTCAAGATCCACCTCTACGGCAAGGGTGTGCGCCCCGGCCGCAAGATCGGGCACGTCAACGTCTTCGGCGACGACCTCGTCGGCCTGCGCGCACGAGCCCGCCACGCCTGTGACTACCTCCAAGGAACGGTGACCGAATGAGCGACGCGACCACCCCCGACGTGACGACGAACGCTGCGGGTTCGGCGACCCCGGCCACGAGCTCGACGACCCCCACGAGCGCGACGCAGCCGGCGAAGGCGCCCGTCGTCGGGCTCGTCATGGGCAGCAACTCGGACTGGCCGACGATGTCCGCGGCCGCCGATGTCCTCGACGAGTTCGGCATCGGCTACGAGGCCGACGTCGTCTCGGCGCACCGCATGGCGCACGAGATGGTCGAGTACGGCACCCGCGCCGCGGAGCGCGGCCTGCGCGTCATCATCGCCGGCGCCGGGGGAGCGGCGCACCTGCCGGGCATGCTCGCGTCGGTCACGACGCTCCCCGTCATCGGGGTGCCCGTGCCGCTGAAACACCTCGACGGCATGGACTCGCTGCTGTCGATCGTCCAGATGCCCGCCGGCGTGCCCGTCGCGACGGTCTCGATCGGTGGTGCGCGCAACGCGGGCCTGCTCGCGGCGCGCATCCTCGGCGTCGGTGACTCGGACGAGGCGTGTCGCATCGCCGCCCAGATGATGCAGTTCCAGGCGAGCCTGCGCGACGAGGCCCACGCCAAGGGCGAGGCGCTGCGGCGCGAGGTCGCCGGACGTCAGGCCTGAGTGCCCCGATGTTGCCCGGGCCTGGCGGCGCCGGCGCCCCGAAACCCGGGCAACATCGACGGAGAGGGGCTGCCGCCGCGACGTACTGGCGGGTAGCATGCCGGTATGGCTGCTAACCCTGACTTCGACCTCTACAAGATCTCCGAGGAGCACGAGGCGCTCCGCGAGGCCATCCGCCCCGTCTGCGAGAACAAGATCGCGCCGCACGCGGCCGACGTCGACGACAAGTCGCGCTTCCCGCAGGAGGCCCTCGACGCCCTGATAGAGGCCGGCATGCAGGCGCCGCACGTGGACGAGCAGTACGGCGGCATGGGCATCGACGCCCTCGGCACGTGCATCGTCATCGAGGAGGTGGCCCGCGTCTGCGCGAGCTCCTCGCTCATCCCGGCCGTCAACAAGCTCGGCTCCATGCCCGTCATCCTCGGCGGCGGCGAGGAGATCAAGGCGAAGTACCTACCGAAGCTCGCCTCCGGTGAGGCGATGTTCTCCTACGGTCTGTCCGAGCGCGAGGCCGGTTCCGACACCGCGTCGATGAAGACGAAGGCCAAGCGCGACGGCGACCACTACGTCCTCAACGGCCAGAAATCGTGGATCACGAACGCCGGCGAATCCGAGTTCTACACGGTCCTCGCCGTCACCGACCCCGAGGGTGAGCGCGGGCGCAACATCTCCGCGTTCGTCGTCGAGAAGAGCGACGAGGGCTTCAGCTTCGGTGAGCCCGAGCGCAAGCTCGGCATCAAGGGTTCGCCGACGCGCGAGCTGCACTTCGACAACTGCCGCATCCCCGCCGACCGCATCGTCGGCGCCGAGGGCGAGGGCCTCAAGATCGCGCTGCGCACCCTCGACCACACGCGTGTGACGATCGGTGCGCAGGCCGTCGGCATCGCGCAGGGCGCGCTCGACTACGCCGTCGGCTACGTCAAGGAGCGTCAGCAGTTCGGCAAGGCCATCGCCGAGTTCCAGGCCATCCAGTTCATGCTCGCCGACATGGCGATGAAGGTCGAGACGGCCCGTCAGATGGTCTACGTCGCGGCCGCGAAGTCGGAGCGTCAGGACGCCGACCTGTCGTTCTTCGGCGCCGCTGCGAAGTGCTTCGCCTCCGACGTCGCGATGGAGGTGACGACCGACGCCGTCCAGCTGCTCGGCGGCGCCGGCTACGTCAAGGACTTCCCCGTCGAGCGCATGATGCGCGACGCGAAGATCACGCAGATCTACGAAGGCACCAACCAGATCCAGCGTCTCGTCATGGGCCGCGCGGTACTCAAGGGCTACTGAACCCAGCCCTGACGACGAGTGCGGGCCGCAGCTGACCTCAGCTGCGGCCCGCACTCGTCCTCCGTGCCTCGCGCGCTGCGACGACGCACCGATATTCTTCCTCACGGGGCGACCCGGTGTCCTGCCGGCCGCGTCACGGA
>NZ_DCNR01000036.1:4356-5497 GCF_002322065.1 Dermacoccus sp. UBA1591
TCCTGGCTCGAGACGCTCACGCCGATCATGTGGTCGTCGGACGTCTCGTAGTGGCCCGTGCGCTCGCCGGGGGCGAGGACGGGAGCGGGGGAGACAATCGTCCAGGTCGGTTCGGGCGAACCGTTCCGGAACATCGCGAGGGCCGTGCTCGCGGCCTCCGCCTCGGGACGGAAGTCGGCGGGGAAATCCTCGCCCTCCAGCAGCGGACGGTCGTTCGCGTCGAGCCACGCCTCGGCGCTCGTCGAGCGTGCGGGCGGCACCGAGACGACGACTGCGTCGACGTCCTTCGCGAGGCGGACGACGGCGTCCGTGTCCTCGATCGAGGCGACGACGTCACCCGCACCGGGCCGCGTCGACACGCTGACGATCTCGTGGCCGCGCGAGCCACCCTCGCTGACGATGGCCGAGCCGAGCATGCCCGTGGCGCCGAACACTGCGATCTTCATGGTGATCTCCTTCGTGGGGATGAATGACAGCACCAACCACCAGTTGGGGTGGATTGTTCCCCGCCGGCCGACGACGCGCCTCGTCGTCCCACCGCTCTCAGGCGACACCGACCGACGAGGGTGGCCCCACCCCGAGCGGGGTGAGGCCACCGTCACGAGGTTCAGTTCGCCGTCGTCTTCTTGACGAAGGAGGAGGTGTCGCCGTTCTCCTTGATGGCCTTGAACAGCTCGGCCGAACGCGTCGCGTCCCATTCGACGGCCTCGCCGGCGGGGGTGGGCAGCGCCGCGTTGCCGGTGGGCACGACGACGGAGTTGCCGCCGTCTCCGGAGAACTTCTTGAGGTTCCACATCGTCTGCAGGCCCTGCATCATCGACATGCCCTTGTCGACCGAGAGCCCCTGCGCGCCCGATTCGCCGAGGCCCTTGAGCCTCCACGGCACGAGCAGGTTGGAGGGCGAGCTGATCTCCTTCATGAGCGCCGCGAGGAACTGACGCTGACGCTTGGCGCGCCCGAGGTCGCCCTCCGGGTCGGAATAACGGGCTCGCACGTACCCCAGGGCCGTCGGCCCGTCCATCTGCTGGCACCCCTTCTTGAGGTTGATGTGGGCCTTGGGGTCGTTCATGTCGCGGGCGACACAGATGTTGACACCGCCGACGGCGTCGACGACGGAGGCGAACCCGCCGAAACCGATCTC
>NZ_DCNR01000044.1:0-8645 GCF_002322065.1 Dermacoccus sp. UBA1591
GTGGACGAAATTCGCAGATGGGGACAGGAATCGCCGTTGAGGACGGGCGCAGGCTCGGGCACGGGCTCTTCCTGAGGGCCGGCGGTAGGCTGCGCCGAGACGAGAGGAATGACCGCATGATCCCCTTGGACGAGGCCAGCGCCGCCGTCATGGAACACTGTCGGAGCGGCTCACGCGTCCTGCTCGGTCTTGCCGGCGAGCCGGGCGCAGGGAAGTCGACGGCGGCCGCCCGCTTGCTGCTCGACGCCGACCAGGCCGGCGTCACGGCCGCCGTCGTGCCGATGTACGGCTTTCACCTCGCGCACAGCGTCCTCGAAAGCCGGGCGATGACGGACGTCAAGGGCGCGACCGAGACGTTCGACGCGCACGGCTTCGTCACGCTCGTCGAACGCATCCACGCCCAGCGACCCGGCGATCCGACGATCTGGGCCCCCGAGTTCCGCCGAGAGATCGAAGACGCGGTGGCCGGCGCGATCGAGGTGCCCGCCGACACACAACTCGTCATCGTCGAAGGCAATTACGTGCTGCTCGACGAGGAGCCGTGGGCCCGCCTGGCGCTGCTGTTCGACGTGGCGTGGATGCTCACTCCCTCAGCCGAGCGACGCCTGGCCCGTCTCATGGCCCGCCACGAGTCGTACGGCAACGACCCGGCCGACGCCCGACGACGCGCCCTCGGACCGGATCAGACCAACGCCGAACGCGTCCGCGCACACTCGCAGCGACCCGGCGTCACCATGGTCGACCCCGGCTGACGACAGCGCGGCCGGTTACCCTCCGCTGCCGAGGGTCATGGGCGCGCACCACGCCGTGGCACCCCACGGGAACTGGGCCCACGGGAAGATGACCTGGATCTCCTGGAGGTCGAGCACCTGCCATCCGGCAGGTGCGTTCGTACCTCCGACGCGGACCGGATCGAAGCACATCCATCGACCGATCTGGAGCCCCCGACCCCACGCCGGATCAAAGCCTGTCCCCGGCGCAGGGGGCGTCGTCGGGCCGGTCGACGTACTGGGCTCAGGCGACGTGGGCTGCGGCGACGTCGGTTCCGGGCTTGTCGGCTGTGGAGTCGTCGTTTCTGGCGAGGTCGGTTCCGTCGTCGTCGGCGGGTTGATGATGCTCGTCGTCGGCGACGTCGGTTCCGGGCTCGTCGGCTGCGGTGATGTCGGTTCCGCTGTCGTCGGCGGAACGACGATGCTCGTCGTCGGTGCCGTGAGACGTGACGAAGTTGGCTGGACCGGTGACGTCGGCGTCACGGGCGGCACGGTGCTCGTCGTCGGGGCAGCCGTCGACGATGCGGTGGGGACGTCACTCGTGGTCGAATGGCTCGTCGCCGGAGGGTCGGCCACGACGGTGCCCGGCCCGGTGGGCGTCGACGGCGCGCTCGTCGGCTGCACCGTCGGGACGGCGTCAGCGCTCGGCGCGGCCGCCACCGAGCGCGCGGGCACAGGCGGCAGCGACGTCGCGCCGTTAGCTCGTGAACGGCTGGCGCCGGCATCGCTCGCCGCCAGCTGAGCCGTCGACACATCGGACGTACCTGCCGTCGACGACGCCACCGACGCCGAAGACGAATTCGTCGCCTCGGACGACGCCGCGCCCGTCGGCTGCGTCGCGGACGGCGCGCCGGAGGTGGGCGGCGCGCCCTGCGAGCCGGCAGCGCTCGTCTGGGACGCAGCGGTGCGCGTCTCGTACCGCGCCGAATCCTTGCCCATGTAGACGAGGCCGAACGCTGCCGACGCTGCGGCGGTGAGGACGAGTCCACCTGCGGCCCAGGTGCTCACGCTGCCACCCGCGCCGATACCGCCGGACCCACCCGAGCCGCCGGACGAACCAGACGAGCCCGTAGAACCGGAGCCTCCCGCCCCATGCGGCATCGTCAGGGCTTCGCGCAGCGCTTCCATCTTCGCGACGTTGAGCGTCGCGGGGCTGACGGTGTGGGCCCGCGCCGACAGCGCCTCTCGAAGCGTCGCTTCGAAGGCGGTGAAGTCGTCAGGTCGCAACTCACCCATCGTTGCCTCGCATGGATACCGTCAGTTTCTTCATCGCGCGGGAAGCCTGCGATTTCACGGTTCCTGTGCTGATGCCGAGGGTCTTCGCGATCTCTGCCTCGCTGAGCCCCTCCCAGTAACGCAGGACGAGCACCTCTTTCATCCGCGCCGGCAACGCGTCGAGGTGACGCAGCACCTCGGCGTGCTCGTCGGCGAGGAGGACGGGTTCGTCGGAGCCGGGTGCCGTCTCGGGCTCGGCGACGGCCATGTGTTCGCGCGCGGTGCGTCGACGGCGTAGCGCCGAGCGCGCCTGATTCATCACGGCCGTGCGCAGGTAGGCGCGCGCGTTCGCCGGCGATTCGAGGTTGTGACGGTTGCGGTACAGGCCCAGGAACGCGTCGTGGACGACGTCCTGCGCCGACTCGACGTCGTCGACGAACTGCCGCGCCAGCCGAACCATGTCGTGGTAGGTGTTCGTGTAGAGCTCGTCGAGGTCGAGACCCTCGGGTTCGCCGTGGCCGTCATCCGGCATGCCGGCCGCGGAATCGCGGCGGGACGACGCAGCGTCGCGACGCGCGCGACGGGAGGTCGCGTCCCCGGCCGTCATCGCCCACGGGGGGAGGGGGATGGGCACGACGATCAACGTCATGGCGTCTCCTCCCGTCACGTGTTGGGCGCGTGGACTCGCCCTTCGGCGCGGGGCGCGGGCGCAACCCGCCGGGCTCAGCGATGCATAGGTTCCGACTCTACAGGGTGTCATGGCGGTGGATTGTGGCGCAGCTTCGCCGATCCTCTTGTCGTTCGGCACGCACCCCACGCGCCGTCCGTCCACCCCGTTCATGACCGTATAGACGCATGAGACCCATGTGGGTTGCGCGGGTCGGCGATGAGAAACGCGTCATGCTGACGCGGACGCCCGCCGATCACTGCGACGCGTCAGCCGCGACGCTCGCTCGATGCGTCCGAGGAGAAGCTCGAAGCCCTGGAGCGCCGCGGCGCCACCGGACATCGCGTCGAGGGGTGCGCGTGCTCCCTGAGCCTTCGGGACGACCGCGCGATCGGGCAGCGTCGGCGAGAGCACGAGCGGGCCGAACGCGCGCTCGAGCGCGGCCCGCTGCGCGCGCTGCTCCGCCATCGACGGCTTGTACCGATTGAGGACGATGCCGAGCGGTTGCAACCCGCCGGCCTCGGTGCGGCGGATCTCGTCGATCGCCGCGAACAGTCGCGTCACGGCGTTGACGGCGAACGCACCTGCCTCCGTCACGACGACGGCGCGGTCGCTCGCGACGAGCGCACTGCGCGTCAGGCCGCTCAGGGACGGCGGCGCGTCGATGAGAACGAGGTCGTAGTCGAGCTTGCCGAGCGCGGTGCGCAGCGTGTGCAACTGCTCGCCGTCGGCGTCGGGCCTGTCGAGGTTCGCCGTCGCGTCCGAACTCGGCAGCACGTGCAGATCGGCGTTGCCGCGCGGCCAGCCGGCCGGCACGATGGCGCGCTCGAGCACCTTGCGCTTCGGCCGCTCCAGCACGTCAGCACTGACGGCCCCGGGAGCGTCGACGCCCAACGCGTACGTCGCATCCCCCTGCGGATCGAGGTCGACGACGAGCGTCGTCAGCCCCCTCGCCCGCGCTGCGGCGGCGAGGCCGAGCACGACGGACGTCTTGCCCACCCCGCCCTTGAGGCTGCACACGCTGACGACGAACATGTCTCGAACCTTACCGAGCAACGCCGCCCGCCGGGGACGTTTCACCGCGCCGCGACGACCGACGACCGCCCCCCCTGCACCGAGGCAGGGGGTGCGGTCGTCGGTCAGGGGTGGGCGATCACTCAGCCCAGTCGAGCGTGCGCTCGACGGCCTGACCCCAGCGCTTGAGCAGACGCTGACGCTCTGCGTCGTCCATCGACGGCTCCCAACGCTTGCTCTCGGCCCACTGACGGCGCAAGTCGTCGAGGTCCTTCCAGAACCCGACGGCGAGCCCCGCGGCGTACGCGGCGCCGAGCGCGGTTGTCTCGTTGATCTTCGGGCGGATGACGTCGACGTCGAGCAGGTCGCTCTGGAACTGCATGAGTGTCTCGTTGACGACCATGCCGCCGTCGACCTTGAGCTCGGTGAGGTCGACGCCGGAGTCGGCGTTCATTGCCTTGACGACCTCTTGGCTCTGGAACGCGACGGCCTCGAGGGCGGCGCGGCAGATGTGGCCGCGGTTCGCGAAGCGGGTGAGGCCGACGATGGCGCCGCGCGCGTCGCTACGCCAGTGCGGCGCGAACAGGCCGGAGAAGGCGGGGACGACGTAGACGTCGCCGTTGTCGTCGACCTCCTTCGCGTACTTCTCGACTTCCTTGGCGTCCTTGATGAGCTTGAGGTTGTCACGCAGCCACTGCACGAGCGAGCCGGTGACGGCGATCGAACCCTCGAGTGCATAGACGGGCTTCTCGTCGCCGATCTTGTAGCAGACGGTCGTGAGCAGGCCGTTCTTGCTCATCACCTTCTCCTCACCCGTGTTGAGGATGAGGAAGTTGCCCGTGCCGTACGTGTTCTTCGCGGTGCCGGGCTCGAAGCAGACCTGGCCGAACGTCGCGGCCTGCTGGTCGCCGAGCGCGCCGGAGATCGGCACGTCCTTGAGGATGCCGCGGTGACGCACCTTGCCGTAGACCTCGCTGCTGCTGCGGATCTCAGGCAGCATCGACATGGGGATGCCCATGTCCTTCGCGATGTCCTCGTCCCACTCGAGGGTGTCGAGGTTCATCAGCATCGTGCGTGAGGCGTTGGTGACGTCGGTGACGTGGACGCCGCCCTTCGGCCCGCCCGTCATGTTCCAGATGACCCACGTGTCCATCGTTCCGAACAGCAGGTCGCCCTTCTCGGCCTTCTCGCGGGCGCCGTCGACGTTGTCGAGGATCCACTTGGCCTTCGGGCCGGCGAAGTACGTCGCGAGCGGCAGACCGCACACGTCCTTGTACTTCTCGCTGCCTGCGTCACCGGCGAGTTCCTTGCAGATCGCGTCGGTGCGCGTGTCCTGCCAGACGATCGCGTTGTAGACCGGCTTGCCGGTGTTCTTGTCCCACACGAGCGTCGTCTCACGCTGGTTGGTGATGCCGACGGCGGCGATGTCGTCGGAGTCGAGGTCACCCTTTGCGAGGGCCTCGGCACAGACCTTGCGCGTGTTCGTCCAGATCTCGAGGGCGTCGTGCTCGACCCAGCCCGCCTTCGGGAAGACCTGCTGGTGCTCCATCTGCGCGACGGCGACGACCTCGCCGTCATGGTCGAAGATCATGCAGCGCGTGCTCGTCGTGCCCTGGTCGATGGCGGCGACGTACTTCTTCTCTGCCTTGTCAGCCATGTTCACTCCTCGTGCGATCCGTGTTCGATGCTGCTGGTGTCCAGTGTGCGCTTCTGCGTCAGCCGATGTAGGCGTGGGCGGCGAGACCGGCGAGCACACCACCGATGACGGGGCCGACGACCGGCACCCAGGCGTAACCCCAGTTGGAGTCGTCCTTGCGCGGGATCGGCAGGACGAAGTGCGCGAGACGCGGAGCGAGGTCACGGGCGGGGTTGATGGCATAACCCGTCGGGCCACCCAGGCTGACGCCGATCGCGACGACGAGGAACGCGACGTTGAGCGGGCCGGCCTGGCTCGGGGTCTTCGTGAACGCGAGGATCGTGAAGACGAGGATGAACGTGCCGACGACCTCGGTGACGACGTTCCAGAACGGCGCGCGCACGGCGGGAGCCGTCGAGAAGACGTTCGTCGGGGCGTCCTCGTGATCGTCGAACTGCTTCTTGTAGGCGGCCCAGACGACGACGGCACCGATGAAGCCGCCGATGAACTGCGCCGCGAGATACACGAAGGTCGACGCGACGCTGATGTCGACGCCCTTCGCGTACTCATCGGCCCCCGAGGCGAGGATGCCCAGAGTGACGGCCGGGTTGAGGTGCGCGCCCGACTTGTACGAGGCGAAGACACCGGCGAAGACGGCGAAGCCCCACCCGATGTTGATCATCAGAGGCCCTCCCCCGAAGCCTCCGTTGCGGGGCAGCAGCACGTTGGCCACCACTCCGACACCCAGGACGATGAGAATCGCCGTCCCGAGAAGTTCGCTGACGAAGACCTGACCGAGGCTCATGGGTGCCTTTCTCGACGTTCGACGGTGGCATGTGACGACCACCACTCATGCTACCGATGAAGCCTACGTCAGGCGCACCCCGGCAGGTCGGACGGGGACATGTTCCGCGTCACACCCGTCATCGTGGCCCTGGCACGCGCAAGGGATCAAGCAGCCGGGGCGGTTCCCACGCCTCGGGACAGCCGGGGACGACGTCAGCGCTCGGGCGAGGTCTCAGCGATCTCAGGCGTGCGACGCACCTCGGCCGGCGGCGACGTGAGGCACCAGGCCAGGCCCAGGAAGGGAACGACGGCGGTGACGGCCCACAGGACCCACGTGATGGCGTGCTCCATGAGACAGCTCCTCGAGATCGTGTCTACTTCTGCGCCCATGCTCGCACGGGGCCAGCGGCACCTCAACCGATCTCGTCGACCACCCACCAGGTCGATCGGACTCGCGCAGTTCGTCGCGGCCCACGCTGCCGGGAGAGGCCCACGCTGCCGGGAGAGGCCCACGTGGCAGGGCGTGGCCCACGCGGCCCGGCGAGCTGCGCCGCCGTCCGGTGAGGAATGACACCCCCGCAGGCGGTATCGGGGACGAACAGGCGGGTCTAAGCTGAAGGAAGACCAGAGAATCGGCGCGGCTCGGCGATCTCCGACGCGCCTTCGACCCGGCAGTGGAGGTTTTCGATGACCATGCACCCGTACAGCGCACAGTTGGGCCCCAGCTCGCGCGCCGAGTCCTGGCGCGAACTCACCGAGCGTGAGCTCGACGTCCTCGTCATCGGTGGTGGCGTCACCGGCGCCGGCACTGCGCTCGACGCCGTCACGCGCGGTCTGCGCACGGGTCTCGTCGAGGCCCGCGACTTCGCGAGCGGCACGTCGTCGCGCAGCTCTAAGCTATTCCACGGTGGCCTGCGCTACCTCGAGCAGCTCAACTTCGCGCTCGTCGCCGAGGCGCTCAAGGAGCGCGAGCTCATGATGACGCGCATCGCGCCGCACCTCGTCCACCCCGTCGCGTTTCTGTACCCGCTGTCGCACCGCGCGTGGGAGCGCCCGTACGTCGCGACCGGTATCGCGATGTACGACCAGATGGGCGGCGCCCGCTCCGTCCCGCGTCAGAAGCACCTGACGAAGAGCGGCACGATGAAGATGTTCCCCGGCCTCAAGAACGACGCGATGGTCGGCTCGATCCGCTACTACGACTGCCAGGCCGACGACGCACGTCACACGATGACGGTCGCCCGCACCGCCGCGCAGTACGGCGCGATCGTGCGCAACTCGACCGAGGTCGTCTCGCTCATCACCGAGGCCGACCGTGTCGTCGGCGCGAAGATCCGCGACGTCGAGACCGGCGAGACGGCTGACGTGCGCGCCAAGGTCGTCATCAACTGCACGGGCGTGTGGACCGACGACATCCAGAAGATGACGGGTGGCAAGGGCCGCTTCCGCGTGCGCGCGTCGAAGGGCGTGCACATCCTCGTCCCGCGCGACCGCATCGCCGGCGAGGTCGGCCTGATCCTGCGCACCGAGAAGTCGGTGCTGTTCGTCATCCCGTGGGGCCAGCAGTGGCTCATCGGCACGACCGACACCGACTGGGCGCTCGACGTCGCGCACCCCGCCGCGACGAGCAAGGACATCGACTACATCCTCGAGCACGTCAACACGGTGCTCGCCTCGCCGCTGACGCGTGACGACATCCTCGGCGTGTTCGCCGGTCTGCGTCCGCTGCTCGCCGGCGAGAGCGAGGACACCTCCGCACTGTCGCGCGAGCACGCCGTCGCGCGTCCGCAGCCGGGCCTCATCTCGATCGCCGGCGGCAAGTACACGACGTACCGCGTCATGGCCGCCGACGCCGTCGACGCCGCGGCCCAGGACCTCGGCCCGATCAAGGAGTCGGTGACGGAGGTGACGCCGCTCGTCGGCGCCGACGGTTACGCCGCGATGCTCAACCTCAAGCACGAGATCGCCGCCGAGTCGGGCCTGCCCGAGTGGCGCATCGAGCACCTGCTCAACCGTTACGGCTCGAAGCTGTACGACGTGCTCGCCCTGTCGAAGGACGACGAGTCGCTGCTCGAGCCCGTCACGAACGCCGACGAGTACCTGCGCTGCGAGATCGCGTACGCCGTCACGGACGAAGGTGCGATGCACCTCGAGGACGTCCTCGCGCGCCGCACGCGCATGTCGATCGAGACGAAGCACCGCGGCGTCGACGCGGCCGCCGAGGTCGCCGACATCATCGCGCCGATCCTGGGCTGGACGCAGGAGCAGCGCGACGCCGAGGTCGAGTCGTACACCGAGCGGGTCGCTGCCGAGGTGAAGTCGCAGGAGCTCGACACCGACGAGGCATCCGACGCGGCCCGCCTGTCCGCTCCGGACCCGCGCCCGCAGCTGCGCAAGGTCGTCGCCACCCGCTGACGGCCCGTCCGCAGGAGCGCCGACCACGCGTCCCACTTGTCGCAGATGCGCAGCAAGTGGGACGTCGCGTGTCGGGGTTCTCCCCACTCGGTGCAGTTCTACGCCGAGTGGGACGACGCGGCGTCACGTCTTCCCCACACGG
>NZ_DCNR01000044.1:8832-14568 GCF_002322065.1 Dermacoccus sp. UBA1591
TGCGGATATGCGAGGTCGAAGCGCCGGTTCACTCCCTCGATGCGTACCGGGTGCTGCAGCACCGGCGTCGGCAAGCCCGCCAGCACGAACAACGGACGCAGGCGCGCCTCCATCGGCGATTGGGCGCGCCCGTCGGCGAGACGGGCAACCTGGCGCAGGCGTGGGTTCGTCGACCACTCGCTCAGCATGTCCTTCGCCATCAGCTCACGATGCGCGGGCACCGCGTCGGCGAGGACCACGGCGTCGACGAGCGGCACCCGATCGACAACCTCGCCGAGGAGATCGGCCGGCGGAGTCATCGCGATCGGCCCGGCGGCCGTCTCGGCGACGAACAAGCGCGCAGCGCCGCGAGCAACACCACCGCATCCGAATGTCGCCACCGTGCACCGTGCGGAAGGAGATGTGCACCCGGTCGGTCGACGGCACCGGCAGGCCCTGCAGCGCTGCAGCCGGGACGGAGGCCGCGTGAGCCCGTCGAAGGTGTGGGTCCGCCGCAGGAGGTGTCGATGCTCATGTGCGCAGCTCGTTCCGGAGGAACCCCCGCGTGCTGCGCGTCATCCACACCCGTCGCTGTCCACAGGAGAGCGTCACGTTCTGAGCTCATCGTTTGCTGCTCCCACCTGATGCGGAACCGAAACACGTGGGAGGTCTCGGTGCCGGAATCGCCGCACTCGTTACCTCACAGCAACGAATGTGACGTCGACCTCCCGTCCCGCTCCCATTCGGTGCGCATCGGCGCCATGCGGGACGACACCGCTCGCCGTTCACACAGAAACGTCACAGAAACGGCATTGAAAGGACACAGTCAGGTGGCGCAGACTCGGAGTCATGAGCACCGCTGCCCCTGCCCTGAAGCGTCCTGACGGCTCGAACGTCCGCGTCCTCGTCGTCGACGACGAGTCGAACCTCACCGAACTGCTTTCGATGGCCCTGCGCTACGAGGGGTGGGACATCAAGACGGCGGCGACGGGCAACTCGGCCGTCAAGACGGCGAAGGAGTTCAAGCCGGACGCCGTCGTGCTCGACATGATGCTGCCCGACTTCGACGGCCTCGAGGTGCTACGGCGCATGCGCGACGAGGACCCGGCGCTGCCGGTCTTGTTCCTGACGGCACGCGACGCCGTCGAGGATCGTGTCGCCGGTCTGACGGCGGGCGGCGACGACTACGTCACGAAGCCCTTCAGCCTCGAAGAGGTGGTCGCGCGCGTGCGGGCGCTGCTGCGTCGCTCGGTGCAGCTCGCCGAGGAGGAGACGTCGCTGCTCACCGTCGGCGACCTGACGCTCGACGAGGACAGCCACGAGGTGATGCGCGCCGGCACCGAGATCAACCTGACGGCAACGGAGTTCGAGCTCCTGCGCTTCCTCATGCGCAACCCGAAGCGCGTGCTGAGCAAGGCGCAGATCCTCGATCGCGTGTGGCACTACGACTTCGGTGGGCAGGCGAACGTCGTCGAGTTGTACATCAGCTACCTGCGCAAGAAGATCGACGCGGGCCGCGAACCGATGATCCACACGATGCGCGGCGCCGGTTACGTGCTCAAGCCGGCCGGCTGATCGCGGCGGCGGGCATCCGTCGTCAGCGATCGTTGCCCGAGAACGCGTCGAGCACGACGCGATCACGGGCGAAGATGAAGGCCTGGAGCCCGTCCCCGTCCCCACGCGGAGACGACCACCCGCCCTCGAGCAGCTGGGAGACAGCGACCCGTCATGATCCTCAACCCGGCCCGGTGGACGCTGCGTTCGAAGCTGCTCGCGTCCATCGTCACCCTGTTCATCGTCGTGCTGACGCTCATCGGCGCCGCGACGGTGCTGTCGATGCGCACTTCGCTGATGAAGCAGGTCGATCAGCAACTCATCGACGTCGAGCGCGCCGTCGGCGGCGGGCCGGCGGGAACCACGGAGCTGGGCGGGCCGGCGGACCAGGACTCGCACCCTCGCGCACCAGGCCTCGGGGGCAGTGTGCTGCGGCTGACGCTCGACGCGTCGTCGACGCCTGATTCGCTCGTGGTCGACCAGAACTACGTCTCGTCCGCGACGGGCACACAGTTGACGTTGTCGCAAGCGCAGATTCGCAGTCTCGCGACGGCAGACCTGGGCACGACGCCGAAGACGATGGATTTCGACGGCTCCCTCGGCCGCTACCGCGTCGTGCGTGTCCCGAAGCCCGACGGGGACATCGCGTTCATCGGGCTACCGCTCGCGCCGATCGACGACAACATCCGCGCGCTCGCCGGCAACATCGCACTCATGGGGCTGCTCGGTCTCGTCACGATCGGGGGCGCCTCGTTCCTGCTCGTGCGTCGTAACCTGCGGCCGCTGCAGCAGGTGGCAGCGACGGCGGAACGTGTCTCTGAACTGCCGCTCGGGCGTGGTGACGTGCGCACCGACGAGCGCGTGCCGGTGGCGCTGACCGACGATCACACCGAGGTCGGCACCGTCGGGTTGGCGCTCAACAACCTGCTCGACCATGTCGACTCGGCGCTCGACGCGCGTCACGAGAGCGAGATGCAGGTGCGCCAGTTCGTCGCCGATGCCAGCCATGAGCTACGCACGCCACTCGCATCGATCCGCGGCTACGCGGAGTTGTCGCGGCGCGAGAAGGAGCCGGTTCCCGTCGGTGTCACGCATGCGCTGGGCCGCATCGAGTCGGAAGCGGGACGCATGACGACACTCGTCGAAGACCTGCTGTTGCTCGCCCGACTCGACGCAGGGCGCGAGCTCGAACGCGAACCGGTCGACCTGACGCGCGTCGTCGTCGAGACCGTCAGCGATCTGCACGCGGCTGGGCCCGAGCACGTGTGGCATCTCGACCTGCCGGAGGATCTGGAGGACTTCCCGGAGGTCATCGGCGATGAGGCGCGCCTGCGTCAGGTCGTCATCAACCTCTTGGCCAACGCGCGGCGTCACACCCCGGCGGGCACGACGGTGACGGCCGGCCTCGCGCGGCGCGATGACGACGTGCTGCTCACCGTCACCGATGACGGCCCCGGCATCCCGCCCGAGTTCATGCCGCACCTGTTCGAGCGGTTCACGCGCGGGGACGCAGCGCGAACGCGTACGGAGGGCTCGACGGGGTTGGGGTTGTCGATCGTCGATGCGGTCGTCGCGGCGCATCACGGTACCGTGCGGGTGGAGAGCCGGCCGGGACGCACGTGCTTCACGGTGTCCCTGCCCCTCGAAGATCCGCGGCCATCGTCTCAGGAGGACCGATCGTGAACCCGACGCCCGGCGCGGACACCGCGCACCGCTCGACGACCGCGCCCGTCTCTACTGCTTCGACCTCATCGGGTTCGAGCGACGAGTCGATGACGGCGAACGCTCCAGGCAGCAGCCGCCTCGACGCGCTGCGCTCCCCCGGAGCGGCGCAGGCGATGCGCTTCGCGATGGTCGGCATCGCCTCGACGGTGCTCTACACGGTGTTGTTCGCCGTTCTCGACACGCGAATGAACCACCAGATCGCGAACATCTTGGCGCTGCTCATCTGCACGGTGCTCAACACGTGGGTCAATCAGCGGTTCACGTTCGACGCGGCCGGCCACGAACGCGGCCGTGACGCTCACCTGCAGAGCCTCGCCATCCTCGTCGTCACGCTCGCCGTGACGAGCGGAGCCCTCGCCCTCGAACATCACCAGTGGCCGCACGCCTCGACGCTGTGGGATACCGTGACGGTGACCGTCGGCAACGCCATCGCAACCGTCATCCGCTTCGTGGTGTTCCGCCGTATCTTCGCCGCCCGGGACTGAACGGGCGCGGCGCACGGTGCGCCCGAGCCATCGAGGCCCGTCTAGTCCGCCCCCCCGATCTACAGGTCCTCGCTTCACCGGGTGCTACCGGTCATTGCGTCGATGCTCCAACTTCGTGATGCATTCAGCACCGCACTCGGCCGTCCGGCCAACCTCTGCGTCCAACAACAGGTTCCACCGCCCGTGGGGATCCGTCTTCGCAGTTCCGCTTCAGGCGAAGACGACGTCCGTCGTCACGTCCGGGCGGCGCATCTCGCGCGCCTCGGCGAGATAGTTCTGCCGCATCGTCCACGGCGCGGCGTCGCTGCGACGCGGCATGATGTCGGCCGCGCGGCGCAGATAGCCCGAATCCATCTCGAGCAGCGGGCGCCGGCCGAGCTCTGACGGCGGGACGGGCGTCGCGCTGCGGTAGCGGCCGTCACGCAGATGCTTGATCATCCGCGCGACGAACCGGTGCGACAGGTCACCGCGCAAGCTCCACGACGCGTTGATGTAGCCGACGCAGAGCGCCGCGTTCGGCACGCCCTCGAGCATGCAGCCGCGGTAGACGAGACGCTGCGAGACGTCGACCGGCTCGCCGTCGATGCGCAGGCTCGCGCCGCCGAGCAACTCGACGGCCAGACCCGTCGCCGTCACGATGACGTCGGTCTCGAGCAGCTCACCCGAACTCGTACGCACCCCGCCCGGCTCGACGCTCGCGATCGTGTCGGTGACGACCCTGGCACGCCCGTGCTTGACCGCCTTGAACAGGTCGCCGTCAGGCACGATGCACAACCGCTGATCCCACGGCGCATACGGCGCGGTGAAGCTGTCGACGTGCTCCTCACCCGCGCCCTGACGAACGTTCGCACGCAGCACCGCACGCGCCGCCCGCGGCAGGCGCCGCGCCGTCTGGTACGAAGCCCACTGCGCCGCAACGTTCTTCGCCCGCATGACGGCGTGCTTGCGCTGCGGGCTGAGCCGCTCGTCCGGGATCTTCGCCAACGCCGCCGCTAGCGGATCACGCGACGGCTGCGCGAGCACATACGTCGGCGTTCGCTGCAGCATCGTCACCTCCGCGCCGAGATCGGCGAGCGCCGGCACGAGCGTCATCGCCGTCGCACCCGAGCCGATGACGACGACGCGCCGGCCCGCCACGTCGAGATCCTGCGGCCAGAACTGCGGATGCACGACCTGGCCCGCGAACTCCGCGAGAGCGGGGATGTCCGCCGCATACGGCTCGGCGTAGCTGTAGTAACCGCTGCACGCGTAGATGAAGCCGGCCGTCATCTCGACCTCGCCGTCAGGTGTGTCGACGCGCAGCCGCCACACCGCGTCAGCACTGCTCCAATCCGCGCTGACGACCTTGTGCCGCAGACGAATCCGCTCACTCACACCGAACGCGTCGGCCGTCGAACGGATGTAGTCGAGGATGTCCTCACCCGCCGCGATCGCCTTCTCCTGACGCCACGGCGCGAACGGATACGACAACGTGTACATGTCCGAATCCGAACGCACCCCCGGATACCGGAACTGATCCCACGTGCCACCGAGCGCATCCCGCGCCTCGCGAACGACGTAATCGACGCCCGGATTCGCCTCCTGGATGCGACACGCCGCCCCGACGCCCGACAACCCAGCACCGACCATGACGACATCGACGTGCTCCACCTGCTGCTGCACACCCACCGACACGACGAACTCCTCACTCCACGAACACACCACCTGCGAGGCTAACGACCCCGACGTGGGCGCGTGGCCCGTCGAGACAGGTGCGATACCGAGGGGTGGGGTGCCGTGGCGCCCGGGCGGGCGGCCGAGCTGCCAGAACGGGCGGAGGGCCTCCGTCGGCGCGACGTGCGCTCGCTTCGCTCTTGTGGCGGCCCGGGCGAGTTGTTGAGCTGTCGGAACGGGCGGAGGGACTCCGTCGGCGCGACGCGCGCTCGCTTCGCTCGCGGGCGTCGTGCCTCCTCCTCAAATCCCCCGTACCCATTCAGCGAGAGTGACGAGGGCC
>NZ_DCNR01000125.1:0-14295 GCF_002322065.1 Dermacoccus sp. UBA1591
CCCTTCGAGGTGCCCTTCGACGACGCGTCCTTCGACGTGGTGTCGTTCTTCGTCGGCGCAGCTTCGCGGGTGTCGGTGCCGGAGGTCTCCTCGTCGGCCGCCGACGCGCTCTTCTCGGCATCGTCGGAAGACTCGTTCTCGGCCTGTGCCGCTACCTCCTCGTCGAATTCCGCGGACGAGTCGGTCGCGACGTCATCGAACTCGTGTTCGCCGTCGTGCTCCGCGCCGATGGCGTCGTCCTCGTAGACGTCGCCACCGTCGTGGTGGCCGGGCAGTTCGCCGAAGAGCGACTCGTCGTGCTCGTCGTCGTCATGGCGCAGTGCGCCACGCACAGATGCCTGTTCGACGCGGGCGCGCGGGCGGCGCGACTTGCGACGACGGGAGCCGCGCGCGGCCTTGCCGGACGCCTCGTCGACGTCTTCATGGCGCGACGTCTCGCTGTTCGTGTCGTCACTCTGCGCGCCGGCGTGCGAGTCGTCGTCGCTCGCGCCGGTCACGCCCCGAGCGTCGGCACCAGAACCCGCGGCACTCGTCGTCACCGCATCGCTCGTGACGGCTTCGCCGTCACGACCCGACGAATCACGTTCGCCCCCAGCGGTATTCACGGGCGCCTCACGCGACTCGTCGCCGGATTCGCTGAGTTCTTCGGGACGCGGGTGAGAGGGCAGCGGCGGGGGAGTCGTGCCCACGTCGATGCGCTCGGTGCGTTCGGTCGGTGCCATCGACGCCGGCAACTGGGTGGCCCGTGACGTCGCCGACGTCGTGCCCGCGCCGCCGCTCGAACGCTGCGACGACGAGCGGCCACGGCCGCGGCTGGCCTGACGTGCACGCATCGACGCGGTGAGGTCACCGGCGCCGGCGCGCGGGTCGGAGGGTGACAGGCGCGCACCGAGGTGCGGGTCCTGGGCCTCGGCGAGGCCACCTTCGGCCTCGACGTCGTAGACGGGCGCGTCACGGTGCGTGCGGGCGCCGCCCTTGCGGGCGGCGGCCTTCTGACGCTCCGGGGAATCCTCGTCGGCCGCGGCGATCTCGTCGCCGCCGAGCCAGCGGGCCTCGTCGTCGACGGTGCGCAGCGCGCGGTTGACCGGGTCGAACAGCCACGTCGCCTCGCGCTGACGGCCGCCTGCGGGGAAACGCACGATGACGGTCCAGTGCGTGTCGTCGTTCTTCCAGCTGTCCCACACGACGCGCTCGGCCTCGACGCCGCGTTCGGCGAGACGGCGGTCGGCGCGCTCGCGCAGCGTCGTCGTCTCACCGCGACCGAACAGTTGCACCCTCTGGGCAAGTTCGGAGACGTAGTCGCGCTCGGCGCGGATCGGGCCCTCGTAGCGCTGCACCTTCTCGAGCGACCAGCCGGCGCGCTCGGCGATCTCCTCGAGCGGCACGCCGCCGCGGATGAGGCCCTGCACGTCGCGCGGACGCAGCGGGTTCTCCTGCTTGGCCTGGCGGTCGGCGCTGGCCGGCTCACTACGATCGCGCCGGATCGTCGTGCGCAACTCGTCGGTGATGGCGAGGGTGAAGCGCCCGCCGTCACCGTCGGCGAGCAGGAGGTTCGCCCCGTCTTCCGCGACCCCCACCAAACGCAATTCCTGCACGACGAACTCCATCCGTAACCAGACCTTGGGCGTTACCCTGCCATGCTCCCACGAACGATTCCGGGAGGCCGCCCCGCCCGCGGTAGCGTGTCGCCTGCCATGGTGCTCACGCAAAGCCACTCGTTGCAGCTCGTCCTCGACCTCGTCGGCGTCTTCGTCTTCGCCCTGTCGGGCGGGCTCGTCGGGGTGCGCAAACGCCTCGACGTACTCGGCGTCATCGTCCTCGCCGGCATGTCAGGCCTCGGCGGTGGGGTGCTGCGCGACCTGCTCATCGGCCAGACGCCGCCCGTCGGCGTCAGCGACTGGCGCCTCATGGGCGTCTGCCTGCTCGCCGGCATCTGTGCGTTCGTCCTGCACCCCGAGGTGAGCCGCATCGCGCGCCTCGTGCGCATCCTCGACGCCGCGGGCCTGGCCCTGTTCTGCGTCGCCGGATCGATCAAGGCGCTGTCGTACGGGATGGGTGCGACGACGTCGATCTTCGTCGGCGTGCTGACGGCCGTCGGCGGCGGGCTCATGCGTGACGTCATCGTCGGCCAGGTCCCCGAGGTGCTGCGCCGCGAGTTGTACGCGGTGCCGGCGCTGCTCGGTTCGTCCCTCGTCGTCGTGGCCCACGAGAGCCACCACTACAGCGTGCCCGTACTGTGGTGCTGCGTCGTCATCGTCTTCGTGCTGCGCATCGTGGCCGTCATCCTCGACCTCAACGCGCCGCAGCCCCTTCGAACAGGAGATCGCCCATGACCGAAGCGAACGCCCTCGAGCCCTACGACGCGGTGCTGCTCGCCTCGTTCGGCGGCCCCGAGAAGGCCGACGAGATCATGCCGTTCCTGCGCCGCGTGACGGCCGGGCGCGGCATCCCCGACGAGCGGCTCGCCGACGTCGCGCACCACTACGAGATCATGGGTGGGCGCAGCCCCATCAACGATCAGAACCGTGCCCTCATCGCGGCGCTGCGCGCCGAGTTCGAGCGTCGCGGCATCACGACGCCGATCGTGTGGGGCAACCGCAACTCCGAACCGTTCCTCGCCGACACGCTGCGCGAGGCGTACGCCGGCGGCGCGCGCCGCGTCGTCACGCTGACGACGAGCGCCTACTCCTCCTACAGTTCGTGCCGTCAGTACCGCGAGGATCTCGCGGCGGCCTCGCACGAGCTGTCCGAGGACGGCAGCGTCCCCGAGGGCGCCTTGAGCATCGACAAGGTGCGTCAGTTCGCGACGCACCCGAGCTTCGCGCGCACCAACACGCGCCTCGTGACGGACGCCCTGCGTGAGTTCGCGGGCGTTCCCGACGAGCAGGTGCAGGTCGTGTTCGTCACCCACTCGATACCGCTCGCGATGGACGACACCTCCGGCCCCGGTGACGGCGACGGCAACCTGTACTGGCAGCAGCACGACGAGCTGGGCGCGGCGATCCTCTCGGAGGCCAACGCGACGCTGTCACGCGAGCTCGAAGGTGCGCTCGTGTACTGCTCGCGTTCGGGCCCGCCGTCGCAGCCGTGGCTCGAACCGGACATCAACGACCACCTCGAGAACCTCGCCGAGCGCGGTGTGACGCACGTCGTCGTCGCGCCGATCGGGTTCGTCTCCGACCACATGGAGGTCGCGTTCGACCTCGACACCGAGGCCGCCGAGACCGCCGAGCGCCTGGGGCTGACGATGCGTCGCGTGCCGACGGTCGGCGTCGACCCCGAGTTCGTCCACGGCCTCGTCGACCTGCTCGAGGAACGCGCCGCGGAGACACGCGGCGAATCGCCCGAGCACCCCGCGTGGCCCGGCGAGGCGCGACCCAGCGTCTGCGAACCCGGCTGCTGCCCCAACCTGCGTGCCGCGAAGCCCGCGCTGTGCGGCCGGGACTGACGCGGTGAGCGAACAGGCCGGCGGGCACGGCCTCGGCGCGCTGACGCACCTCGTGCCGGATGACGCGACGGTGCGCGTGTTGCGCGATCTCGCGTTCGACCTCGCGCGCGAGGCGGGCGAGCTCATCGTCGACGAACGCCCCGACGCGCTCGGCGTCGCCGACACGAAGTCGAGCGAGGTCGATGTTGTCACCGTCATGGACCGGCGCAGCGAAGAAGTGCTGCGCGCGCGCATCGCCGCGGCGCGCCCCGACGACGCCATCCTCGGTGAGGAGGACGGAGCGAGCGCCGGCACGTCCGGGCTGACGTGGGTCATCGACCCGATCGACGGCACCGTCAACTACCTCTACGGCCACCCGTTCTACGCCGTCTCCGTCGCCGTGTGCGTCGGCGACACCGCCCGCGAGGGCGCGTGGCTGCCGGTCGCGGGCGCCGTCGCGGTGCCGGAGCTGGATCGCACGTACGTTGCGGGCCACGGCCAGGGCGCCGAGGTCGTCGACCGGGCGGGACGGCGACGCCCGCTCGCCGTCAGCGGGTGCAAGCGGCTCGAGCTTGCCCTCGTCGGCACAGGGTTCGGCTACGAGGCCGACAAACGCCGCGAGCAGGGGCAGATGCTCGCATCGTTGCTGCCGCGGGTGCGTGACGTGCGTCGCGCCGGCGCGGCCGCCATCGACCTGTGCTTCGTCGCGGAGGGCATTCTCGACGCGTACTACGAGTCGGGGATCAACGCCTGGGATCAGGCCGCCGGCCAGGTCATCGCAACCGAGGCGGGCGCTCTCATGAGCGGCATGCCCGGGCTATTCGCGGGTAAGACCATGGCCGTCGCGTCGACCCCGAAGATTCACGAGGCGCTTCGCGGTTGCCTTTTCCCCGCGGCGCGTTAGTATGCGGGCACAAAATGGCTCAGCCGCGCGTTACAGCGGGGAATCAAGTGATGGGGGCGCTTCGCCCACCCTCACGCACGCAGCGAAGAAAGAACACTGATGGCAACTGATTACGATGCCCCCCGCAAGAACGACGACGACGTCAACGAGGATTCGATCGAGGAGCTGAAGTCCCGGCGCACCGACAAGTCGTCCGGCAGCGTCGACGTCGACGAGACCGAGCACGCCGAAGGCTTCGAGCTGCCGGGAGCCGACCTGTCCGGCGAAGAGCTGTCCGTTCGAGTCCTGCCGCGTCAGGCCGACGAGTTCACCTGCAGCAAGTGCTTCCTCGTCCACCACCGCAGCCAGCTCGCCGAGGAAGACGGCGGCCTGCCGGTCTGCAGCGACTGCGCCTGAGGATGAGTGCCGCCGAAGCCCTGCACGTCGAGGTGCTCCAGCTCGACGCCGGTCTCGATCCGCTCGCCTACGCCTACGACGGCGATGCGGGCGCCGACCTGCGTGCCCGCATCGGCCTGACGCTCGCGCCCGGCCACCGTGCGCTCGTCCCGACGGGCGTCGCGCTCGCACTGCCGCCTGGCTGGGCCGGTTTCGTGCACCCCCGCTCGGGGCTCGCGGCGCGCCACGGCATCACGGTGCTCAACGCACCGGGCGTCGTCGACTCGGGGTATCGCGGCGAGATCCAGGTCAACCTCATCAACACCGACGCGCGCGAGTCCTTCACGATCTCACGCGGCGATCGCATCGCCCAGCTCGTCATCCAGCGCGTCGAGCACGTGGTGTTCGAGCACGTGGAATCGCTGACGAGCACGCAACGCGGTGAATCCGGCCACGGCTCCAGCGGTGGTTTCGACACGGGGCGCGCGCCCCAGCGAGAGGGAAAGTGAACATGGCCGTTTTCGGACGACGCAAGAAGGGCGCCGACGCGGCGCAGGACGCTGCGACGAGCGAAGAGGTCGAACCGACCACGCCCGCTGACGACGCTTCCACGGACGTTGATGACCTCGACGCCGGCGACCTCGATGCCGACGCTGTCGACCTCGACGAGCCGAGCGCCGAGGACGACGAGGCTGCGCGCCGACGCCGTTCGAAGCTGCGTCCGCGGGAGGAGGTCGACCTGAGCGACGGCCCCTTCGACTCCGCCTCGGCCCCGACGCGCGATGAGATGGACTTCGGTTCGCTGCGCCTCGTGCCGACCGCGGACATCGAGTTGCGCCTCGACGTCGACGAGACGTCCCAGACCCTCACGGGCATGACGGCCGTCTTCGGCGAGGCCGGCACGTCTGCGGTGCAGCTGCAGGTGTTCGCCGCGCCCAAGACGACGGGCGTCTGGTACGGCATCCGGCGCGAGATCGCCGAGGCGATCGTCGCCGGCGGAGGCACGGCCGAGGAGGTCGACGGACCGCTCGGCACGGAACTGCACGTGCGGATGCCCAGCCAGGGACCCGACGGACGCACGACGTTCTCGCCGGCTCGTTTCGTCGGCGTCGACGGCCCGCGCTGGTTCCTGCGCGCCGTCCTCTCCGGTGACGCAGCCACTGACGACGAGGCCGCATCCCGCGCGATGGAGTTCGTCCGTACCGTCGTCGTGCACCGTGGTTCCGACCCGCGCGCCCCGCGCGAACTGCTCGAACTGACGTTGCCGCCCGAGCTCATGGCGCAGGCTCAGGCGAGCGCGCAGGAGCACGAGCAGCACACCGACGCCCCCACCGTCGGCCCCCTCGAGCGCGGCCCGGAGATCACGGAGACCCGCTGATGCGTCCGTGGCTCGCGCGCCGCGTCGCGCCCACCGGGTTGCGACGCCGCGTCGAGCGTCGGCGAGGCTCGCACCGCCTCGACTCGCCACCGGAACGCGAACCGGTGTCGATGCCGGGCCTCGCGCCGGTGCGCACACCGCGCGTCGTCGAGGGCGTCATCGCCTCCGTCGACGAGCGAGCCGCGGACGGTCACGTGCCCGCCGTCGTCGCCCAGGTCCGTGAGGCGGACGGCGACGAGGTCGCGCTCGTGTGGTTGGGGCGACGCCACATCGGCGGCATCGAGCCCGGTGTCGCCGTGCGGGCGCGCGGTCTTGCCGCGACGCACCGCACCCGGCCTGCCATCTTCAACCCCGCGTACGAACTGGTGCCGAGCCCACGCACCGAGGAGCAGCCGTGAACGCACCGAACACCGTCGAGGCCGTCATCCGCGAGCGGTTGTCAACCGCGATGGGCGGCTGGCGCGGTTCCTGTGAGGCCGCGCTGCCGACCGTCGCCTTCGTCATCGTGTGGACGGCGACGAAGAACCTCAACGCCGCGTTGCTGGCCGCCGGCGCCGTTCTCGTCCTCGCCGCGCTGCTGCGTCTCGTGCAGCGTCAGACGCTGAGGTTCGTGCTCATGGCGGCGTTGGCGACGGCCCTCGCGGCGTTCCTCGCGAAGCGCTCCGGGCACGCCTCCGACGTGTTCCTGCCTGGGCTCATCCAGGGCGCCGTCATGCTCGCGATCAGCGTGCTGTCGATCGCCGTGCGCTGGCCGCTCGTGGGCTTCATCGTCGCGGGCGGCGACCCGAACCTCAAGGACGACCCGACGGCATGGCAGCGCAGCCGCTCGATGGTGCGCGTCTGCACGCGCCTGACGTGGGTGTTCGCCGCGCTGTTCGCGATCCGTCTCGCCGTCATGGTGCCGCTGTACCTCGCCGACGACGTCACCGCGCTCGGCGTCTGCAAGATCGTGCTCGGTTGGCCGCTGTACCTCGCGGCGCTCGGGCTCATGGTGCTGCTGCTCGTCAAGGGTGAGACGCCGCTCGAGTCGCACGACCCGCTGCTGCACGACGACCCCGAGGGCCACGAGCGCCTTGAACACGCCGAGCACGTCGAAGACATCGCCCGTGAGGAGAACCTCGGGCGCGGGAGGAACATCCGGCCCGCCGAGGTCGACGAGGGTCGCTGACGAACGTCGCTGCCGCGAGCCCAGAGCGGCCTCAGGCCTGCGGGCCGGAGTGCACCGTCGAGATCTCCTCGGGGCGCCGGCCCGTCAGCGTCGCCGCGAGCTCGCGCTCGGCCGACGGGGTCGCGAGGAACAGCAGTTCGTCGAGGGCATGCAGGGTGTCGTGGGGGCTCGGTGCGATGGGCAGCTGGTCGCGGATGATGCCGACGAGCACGCAGTCGGCGGGCAGGTGCACCTCGTCGACGCGGCTGCCGACGAACGGCGCGTGAGCGGGCAGCGTCAGCTCGACCATCGTCGCCTTGCCCTGCTGGAACTCGAACAGACGCACGAGGTCACCGACGCTGACGGCCTCCTCGACGAGCGCCGTCATGAGCCGCGGCGTCGAGACGGCGACGTCGACGCCCCAGCCGTCGTCGAACATCCACTCGTTCTTCGGGTTGTTGACGCGTGCGACGGTGCGCGGCACGCCGAACTCGGTCTTGGCGAGCAGAGAGACGACGAGATTGACCTTGTCGTCACCGGTCGCGCAGACGACGACGTCGGCTGCCTCGAGCTGGGCCTCGTGCAGCGTCGTGACCTCGCACGCGTCGGCGAGCAGCCAGGTGGCCTCCGGAATGGACTGAACGCGGGACTCGCGAGCGTACTTGTCGATGAGTAGCACCTGGTGGTCGTTGAGCAGTAGTTCGCGGGCGATGGAACGCCCGACGCTGCCTGCTCCGACGAGGACGACGCGCATGCTGGGCCTTTCGGTTCGGATCGGACGGGCGGCGGGTCGACTCAGGGCCGGCGGGTCGTCGGGTTGGACGCTTCTGCATGTCCGGACGACGCGGTTCCTGACGACGCAGGGCGCACACCCGTGATGCTCGACGGCGGTGCCGCGAGCACGGCCTCGACACGCTCGACGTCGCGGGTGGCGAGGACGAGATGCACGGTGTCGCCGTCCTGATGCACGAGATCCTCGCGTGGCAACAGCGCCGTGCCGGTGCGCGCGACGTACGCGACGCGCGTGCCCGTCGCGGCTTCGAGGTCGCGGTAACGGGTGCCGATCCACGCGGCGTCCACGGGCATGTCGACGATGCTGACGCTGCCCGTACGGTCCTGGTGGACCGTGACGGCCTGCTGCGGTACGAGCCGCCGCATCACCTGGTCGGCGGCCCAGCGCACCGTCGCGACGGTGGGGATGCCGAGGCGCTCGTAGATCTCGGCGCGGCCCGGGTCGTAGATACGGGCGACGACGTGGTCGACGCCGTACGTCTCGCGCGCGACGCGTGCGGCGAGGATGTTCGAGTTGTCGCCGCTGGACACGGCGGCGAACGCATACGCCTGCTCGATGCCCGCGGCGACGAGGGTGTCGCGGTCGAAACCGATGCCGACGACACGCCTGCCCTCGAACGAGCTCGGCAGGCGACGGAACGCCGCCTCGTCGCGGTCGACGACGGCGACGGAGTGGCCGGCGTCCTGGAGGTTGCGCGCGAGGTAGGAGCCGACGCGACCGCAACCCATGATGACGTAGTGCACGCTTCGACCTTATCGAAGCCGTGTCCATCCGAGCCAAGCCCACCTTCGTTGCGTTTCGCGGCGACGACAGGAACCCTGGGGCGTATGGCAACCTCTCGCACCGCACCCGGGCGCCGCAGCGCGCAGAACCGTCGACGCACTCGCAAGGGCATTGCGATGGAGGGGCAGCGCCTCGAGCTCGACGTCGAGAACGTCGCGCACGGTGGTCAGTGCGTCGCGCGTCACAACGGGCGCGTCGTGTTCGTGCGGCACGCGCTGCCGGGGGAGCGCGTCGTCGCGCGCATCACGGACGGCACGAGCGAGTCCAAGTTCCTGCGCGCCGACGCCATCGAGATCCTCAGCGCCTCACCGGATCGGGTGACGCCGCCGTGCCCGTTCTCCGGGCCGGGCCTGTGTGGGGGCTGCGACTGGCAGCACGCGAGTCTCGACGCGCAGCGCCGCCTCAAGGCCGACGTCGTGCGCGAACAGCTCGCCCGCATCGCGAAGCTCGATGTCGACGCACGCTTCCCCGACTTCACCGTCGAGGCCCTGCCCGGTGACGGCCCGATAGCCGAGGGTCTGCGCTGGCGCACCCGCCTGGAACTCGCCGTCGACGGTGGCGTGGCCGGACTGCGTGAGCACCGCTCGCACCGCCTCGTCGAGATCGACGACTGCCTCATCGCTGATGCCGGGTTCACACCCGCCCTGCACGAACGCTTCGACGCCGGCGTCACCGGGTTCGACCTGGTGCGCCCGAGTGTCGGCGACGACATCATCGGCATCGAACTGCCTCAGCCGAAGGGTGAGATCACGCCGACCGTCCGCGAGGTCGTCGAATCGGCGCACGGCAGTGCGGAGTTCGACGTCAGTGCCCGCGGTTTCTGGCAGGTCCACCCGGGCGCCGCGGCGACGTTCCTCGACGCCGTCATCGACGAGACCGACCCGCAGCCGGGGGAGAGCGCCCTCGATCTGTACTGCGGTGTCGGCCTGTTCACGCGGGCGCTCGCCGACCTCGTCGGGCCTGACGGGCGCGTCGTCGGTGTCGAAGCCGACGCGGACGCAGTCGACCACGCGCGCACCAACATGGGCGGTGCGCGCCACGTCGACCTCGTCACCTCACCCGTGGAGAAGGCGCGCCTGCCGCTGGAGCGCGCCGACGTCGTCGTCCTCGACCCACCGCGCGCCGGTGCCGGACGCGATGTCGTCGCGACGATCGTCGGCCTCGCACCGCGCGTCGTCACGTACGTGGCGTGCGACCCGGCGGCACTCGCGCGCGACCTCGGCTACTTCGTGTCGCACGGGTACGAGCTGACGAACCTGCGCGGCTTCGACGCGTTCCCGATGACGCAGCACATCGAGTGCATCGCGACGCTGCGTCCGCGGGGTTGATCGTCAGCCGTTCTTCGGCGCGACGGCAGTGAGCAGGAACAGGCGCGACCAAGTGTGCGCACGGGCAGACAGGCGCGTCGGATCGGCCTACGATCGATCGTGAGAGCGGCGTCACGACGGGGCTGTCGAAGTTAGGCATGCCTTTGCTGAGGCCCGTTCCCGGCGTGTGATTTGATTATCTTGACGTCAAGATAAATGACGCGGGACGCGTGCCCGAGGGGTGCGTGCCCAGGCAACAGACGAAGGAGTCGGCGTGAGTCAGAGCACGGACAGCTTCGGAGCAAAGGGCAGCCTTGAGGTTGGCTCGAACAGCTACGAGATCTACCGCATCAACACGGTCGAGGGCAGCAAGAACCTCCCGTACAGCCTCAAGGTTCTCCTCGAGAACCTGCTGCGCACCGAGGACGGCGCGAACGTCACGAAGGAGCAGATCGCTGCTCTGGGCAACTGGGACGAGAACGCCGACCCCGACACCGAGATCCAGTTCACGCCGGCGCGCGTGATCATGCAGGACTTCACCGGTGTTCCCTGTGTCGTAGACCTCGCCACGATGCGTGAGGCCGTCGGCGACCTCGGCGGCGACCCGGCGAAGATCAACCCCCTCGCCCCGGCCGAGATGGTCATCGACCACTCCGTCATCATCGAGGACTTCGGCAACCCGCAGGCGTTCGAGAAGAACATCGAGATCGAGTACCAGCGCAACGAGGAGCGATACCAGTTCCTGCGCTGGGGCCAGACGGCGTTCAACGAGTTCGCGGTCGTCCCGCCGGACACGGGCATCGTCCACCAGATCAACATCGAGCGCCTCGCCCGCACCGTCATGGTGCGCGAGGGTAAGGCCTACCCCGACAGCTGCGTCGGCACCGACTCGCACACGACGATGGTCAACGGCCTCGGCGTGCTCGGCTGGGGCGTGGGCGGCATCGAGGCCGAGGCGGCCATGCTCGGCCAGCCAGTCTCCATGCTCATCCCGCGCGTCGTCGGCTTCAAGCTGACGGGCTCGACGAAGCCGGGCGTCACAGCCACGGACGTCGTCCTCACGATCACCGAGATGCTGCGCAAGCACGGCGTCGTCGGCAAGTTCGTCGAGTTCTACGGCGACGGTGTCGCCGAGGTTCCGCTCGCCAACCGCGCGACGATCGGCAACATGAGCCCCGAGTTCGGTTCGACGTGTGCGATCTTCCCGATCGACGACGTCACGCTCGACTACCTGCGCCTGACGGGCCGTGACGACGAGCAGGTGGCTCTCGTCGAGGCCTACGCCAAGGAGCAGGGCCTGTGGCACGACCCGAGCAACGAGCCCCGCTTCTCCGAGTACCTCGAGCTCGACCTCGGCGACGTCGTCCCGTCGATCGCCGGCCCGAAGCGCCCGCAGGACCGCATCATCCTGTCCGAGTCGAAGAAGACGTTCCGCGAGCAGCTGCCGAGCTACACCTCGGGTGTCGAGGGCAACGGCGTCGAGGGCACGACGTTCCCGGCCTCCGACCCGATGCAGCCGGGCAGCGACGAGCAGGCCGACAACTCCACGCCCGTCACGCCCGTCGAGGCCGCGGTGCCGTCGGCCGAGGGCCGTATCTCGAAGCCGGTCGAGGTGAAGATGAACGACGGTCGCTCGTTCACGCTCGACCACGGTCACGTGGCGATCGCCTCGATCACGTCGTGCACGAACACGTCGAACCCGTCGGTCATGATGGCCGCCGGTCTGCTCGCGAAGAAGGCCGCCGACAAGGGTCTGACGCGCAAGCCGTGGGTCAAGACGTCGATGGCGCCCGGCTCGAAGGTCGTCACCGCGTACTACGACGCCGCCGGTCTGTGGGAGAGCCTCGAGAAGGTCGGCTTCTACCTCGTCGGTTACGGCTGCGCGACCTGCATCGGTAACTCGGGTCCGCTCGAGCAGGAGATCTCGGACGCGATCAACGCGAACGACATCACCGCGACGGCCGTCCTGTCGGGTAACCGCAACTTCGAGGGCCGCATCAGCCCCGACGTCAAGATGAACTACCTCGCCTCCCCGCCGCTCGTCATCGCCTACGCGCTGGCCGGCACGATGGACTTCGACTTCGAGAACGACGCCATCGGCAAGGACGACGACGGCAACGATGTGTTCCTCAAGGACATCTGGCCGTCCGCCGAGGAGGTCGACGCCGCGATCAAGGGCGCGATCAAGAAGGACCTGTTCACGAAGGAGTACGCCGACGTCTTCGCCGGTGACGAGCGCTGGCAGAGCCTGCAGACGCCCGAGGGCAAGACCTTCGCGTGGGACGAGAAGTCGACGTACGTGCGCAAGCCGAACTACTTCGACGGCATGAAGATGGAGACGACGCCGGTCACCGACATCAAGGGCGCTCGCGTGCTCGCGAAGCTCGGCGACTCCGTCACGACCGACCACATCAGCCCGGCCGGCAACATCAAGGCCGACAGCCCGGCGGGCAAGTACCTCGCCGAGCGTGGCGTCGAGCGCAAGGACTTCAACTCCTACGGCTCGCGTCGCGGCAACCACGAGGTCATGGTGCGCGGTACGTTCGCGAACATCCGTCTGAAGAACCAGCTCCTCGACGGCGTCGAGGGCGGCTTCACGCGCAACTTCCTCAACGGTGGTGAGCAGACGACGATCTTCGAAGCGTCCGAGGCCTACCAGGAGGCCGGCGTTCCGCTCGTCGTCCTCGGTGGCAAGGAGTACGGCTCGGGTAGCTCGCGCGACTGGGCTGCCAAGGGCACGCGTCTGCTCGGCGTCAAGGCCGTCATCGCCGAGTCGTTCGAGCGCATCCACCGCTCGAACCTCATCGGCATGGGCGTGCTGCCGCTGCAGTTCCCGGCCGGCAAGACCGCGGACGACCTGGGCCTCGACGGCACCGAGACGTTCGAGATCACCGGCATCGAGGCGCTCAACGAGGGCACGACGCCGAAGACGGTCAAGGTCGTCGCGTCGAAGGACGGCGGCGAGCCGATCGAGTTCGACGCGGTCGTTCGCATCGACACCCCCGGTGAGGCCGACTACTACCGCAATGACGGCATCCTGCAGTACGTGCTACGCAACCTGGTGAAGAACGCCGCCTGAGCGATCTGACCCACCTGCACGAGCGACGCGGCCCGGTTCCCCTTCGGGGAGCCGGGCCGCGTCGTCGTGTCGAGCAACTTCCTGCTTCTGGCGCGGTAACGTCGTCCATGCTAAATTGCTAGCAAGATAACAAGGAGGGGTGATGGTCGAGAATCGTCCGAAAAAGGCACAGTTCAACGTCTACCTACCTGCGGACCTAGTTCGAGAGATCAAGCACCGCAGCATCGACGAGGGGCTGAGCCTGTCCGCCTTCGTCGAGCACGTCATGAGCGACTACCTCGAGGAGAAGCGATGAAAGAGCAGGGCACGCAGCGCGTGGCGGTGAGGCAGATCGTGTTCACCGGCGATGCCGAGCGATGGAGTGACCTGGCGCGGGCCTTGGGAGGCGACCCGGTCGTGACCTCGCCCGAGTACGCCGAGTTCGAGATGTCGGGCGGTGGGTTGCTGGGCGTGCATGCCGCCTCCGACGAGGCGCCGACCGGCTCCTGCGCGTTGCAGGTCGTCGTCGCCGATCTCGATGCCGCGCGCGGCGCCCTGGCCGCGGTGGGGGTTGGCGGAACGATGGTGACGGAGGACTTCGGCCGCGTGCTCGACGTGCACCGCGGCCCTGCGGGGCCGGACGTCGCCGTCGTCGAAGGACGGGTGCCGACGGGGCCGCGACGACCGGGTGCGCTCATGGTGACGCCGCTGTCGTTGGTCGGCGAGATTGACACGACCGTCACGGCGTTCGAGGCGTTGGGTCTCCACCCGGTCCTGCGCAGTGACGCGGGCACCTTCGTCGAGATGGTCGCGGCGGGCGGCGGCGAGGTGCTCGTCCACGAGGGGGAGGGCGGTGCCGCACTGTCGTTCCAGATCGACGCGCTCGACGATCTCGAGCGCCTGTGTCGCGAGGCCGGGGTGGAAGTCGAGATCGTCGACGAGACCTATGGGCGCACCGCGCTCATCAGCGCCCCCGACGGGCCTCGCGTCTGGGTGAACGAACGCCAGCGCGACTTCTACGGCTACGAACGACTCGCCGACGCTGCGTCCGTCTGAGGCCGCGGGCCCCTCGGCGGCGCGGGAGGTTGAGGTGATTCGCGCTCCATGGAGCGCGAATCACCTC
>NZ_DCNR01000118.1:0-9040 GCF_002322065.1 Dermacoccus sp. UBA1591
TCCGGCAGGCAGGCTGACGTGGGCATCGGCCAGCGCGCCCGTGCGCAGTGCCCGGGATGCAGCGCGCACCCCGATGACGGCGACGGCGAGCGGAGTCGCGTCCGCCTCGGCGGGCGTCGGTGCGTCAGTCTGCTCGCCGCCCTGGGCGCGCTTGACCAACTTGCTCACCTGACGCCCCGCGGCCTCGACGAGACGCCCGGCCTCGGCGATCTGACGGCGCACCACGGACGCTGCCGGCACCGTCCTCTCGAACGCGACGAGGAACTCGCTGTCGGATTCGAGCGGTTCGTAACCCGACCCCGGGTTCGCCGGCGCATGGACGTCCGCGGCGAGGCAACGCTGCACGAGGCGCGGACGCGAGCCCCCGACGTCGAGGAGCTGCTCGAGTTCGCCGTAGTCGACCGGGCGACGGTTGTCGGGGTCGACGAGGCTGAGCGTCGGACGTTCCGAGCCCTGGTAGGTGTCGGGGATGCCCGGAAGGAACAGCTCGAGCACCTTCTGAGTGTGCCCGGTCAGCGTGATCGCCTCGGCGTTCCGTCGACGCGCGTCGAGGAGGCTGCGGCGTAGATCCGCGGCGAGCGTCTCGGCGGCCGGCGCCGATGCAGCGCTCTCCCCCGTTCGAGGGGCGGCGGCGTCGTCAGCCTCGAGGACAGCGGTGGCGAAGGCGAGCACCTGCTTCTCGTACGCCTCGTCGCCGTCCATCCAGGCCGTGTAGACCTTCGCCTCGCGCAGCGCCTTCGTCAGGTACTCGCTCAGGCGATCCGCGTCGATGCCGAGATCGCGCCGCCCGTGGACGGCGTCGGGTGCGGCGCCGTCAGCATCGGTGGTGTCGAACGGGCCGTAGGCGGTGGAGAATCCAGCGATGGTCTGCCACGCCAGCGCCGCCGCGGGCCGGTCGACGCCCATCGCGTCGGCGAGCGCGAACGCGGCGTCGCTGCACGCCGTCCACGCCTCGTCGTCACCGGCGATCGCGAGCAACGCCGCGCGAACGTCCTCGCTGCGCTTCGTGTCGTGCGTCGACAGCGTCGTCATCGTGCGCGGCCAGTATTCGGCGTTGTGCTGCGCCCAGGCGTTCAGACGGTGCGCGCCGGCGTCCACGAGGACGTCGACGTCGCCGCCGACCTCGTTGAGGGCGGTCAACGCGTGCCACCGGTAGAAGAGGGTGTCCTCGATCGACTTCGCCATGACCGGGCCCCATGTCTGCTGCAGACGCACCGCGAAGTCGGACGCGGCCGGCTCGATGTCGTCGAACTCGTCGGCCCCGGCGTGCGGACGCACGAGCGCGATGCGCTTGAGAGCATCGAGCTCGTCGGCCAGATCGGGGCGGGCCTCGCGCGCGGCCTCGAGCGCCTCGTCGAGGTGGTGCTTCGACTCCGGTGCCATGCGGGCGCCCGGGACGAGGTAGGCGCGGTAGACGGGCGCCGCGACGAGCAGCTCGACGATCGCGGCACGCAGTGCTTCGCGCTGCAGGTCGGGGCGCACCTCGGCGGCGCGACGCGTCAGCCGCTCGACCTCCGGCACGAGACCGTTCTCGACGACGAAGCGCTTCGCCTCGCGCGTCGCAACCTCGACGTCGCGGGCGTCGCCGTCACCGAGCGCACGCTGCCAGCAGGCCTCGATCGTCGGGGCGGCGACGTCATCGGCCAGCGCGGCAGTGATGGCGGCCATCGCGTCGTAACCCGTCGTGCCCGCGCAGGCCCAGTCGCTCGGCAGGTGCTCGCCCGGTTCGAGGATCTTCTCGACCCAGATCGGCGTGCCCCTGCGGCACTCCTGCGTCAGTCGCGCGAGGTATCCGGCCGGGTCGGCCAGTCCGTCCGGGTGGTCGATGCGGAAGCCGTCGATGTGGCCGGCGTGATGCAGTTCGAGCAGCAGCGCGTGCGTCGCGTCGAAGACGTCGTCGGTCTCGACGCGCACGGCGATGAGCTCGTTGACCTCGAAGAAGCGACGATAGTTGAGCACCGCGTCACGATCGCGCCAGAACGCGAGCCGGTAGTGCTGACGCTCGAGAAGCCGGGCGAGTTCGTCGCCCTGCGGCGCCTCGCCGATGCCGTCGAGGGAACCGTCGGCGACGGGGAAGACGTGTTCGTAGTAGCGGATGACGGGTTCGTCACCGCTGCGGTCGAGCGTGATCGAGCCGTCCGCGATCTCCTCGTCGAGCGGCTTGCCGAGGATCGGGACGCCGAGCGCGCCGTCGAGCGCGTCCCAGTCGACGTCGAACCAATGCGCCGTCGAGGCGTCCTTCCCCCCTGCCAGCAGCGCCCACAGCGGCGCGTTGCTCGACTCGGGCGCGACGAACGCCATGTGGTTCGGCACGACGTCGACGACGACACCGAGCCCCAGCTCGTGCGCGGCGTCGGCGAACCGCTCGAACGCTTCGCGGCCGCCCAGCTCCGGGTTGACACGGGTGTGGTCGAGCACGTCATAGCCGTGGACCGAACCGGGGACGGCGGTGAGGATCGGCGAGCAATAGGCGTGCGAGATGCCGAGCTTCTTCAGGTACGGCAACTGCGCGCGGGCAGCGTCGAACGGGAAGTCGGCGTGCAGCTGGAAGCGATAGGTGGACGTCACGGGCGCGCTCATGCCTCCAACCCCACCACCATTCGCGCGGAAAATCGAGTCGGGGCCGCAGCATCCCACCGCAGGGGTGAGGTGGGGCGTCAGGAGGTACGGGCCCGGGCTCGCCCGGCCCGCGTGAGGAGGTACGCGACGAGCAGCACGAGGACCCAGCCACTGCCGATAAGCGCCGCCTGACGCATGTCGTCGACCTCGAACGCGGTGGCCATCACGGCGAGCACGCCGACGACGCCGAGCGCCGCCGTCACACTGCCGCCGGGCAGGTGGACGCTGCCATCGACGTCGCCGCGGCGCTTGAACGCGATGAAGCTGGCGAGGGCGAGCAGCCACGTCACCATGACGGAGAAGATCGCGATGGAGGCGAGCTTGGTGAAGATGTCGGCAACCCCCGTCTGTGCGAGGTAGATCGCGAGGACGAGGCCGAACGTCGAGACGAGCGTGGCCGCGAGCGGCACTCCCCGCAACGTCGTGCGGGCGAGGAATCGTGGTGCGAGACGATCGACGGCGAGCGAGTGCACGAGCCGACCGGCGCCGTACAGCTGCGCGTTGCCCGTGGACAGCGCGGCGACGAGGATGACGGCGTTCAAGATGCCCGCGGCGGCCGGGAGCCCGACGGCGTCGAACGCCTTGACGAACGGGCTCGCCGTCAGGCCCTTCGCGGACGCGACGTCGGTCCAGGCGTTGAGCGTGACGATGAGACCCACCGCGATGACGTAGAACAACCCCAGCCGGGCGACGAGGGCGCGCATCGCGGTGCGGACGCTGCGGCGCGGGTCGTCGGCCTCGGCCGCGGTGATCGGCACGACCTCGACGCCGACGAAGGCGAACATCACGATCGACATCGACAACCAGATCGACTCCATACCACCGGGCATGAACCCGCCGTGGTCGGTGAGGTGAGCGAACCCGGTGGCGGGATGGCCGGGCACGCCGAACAGCACGAGGACGAGCGCGACGAGGATGAACGCGACGAGAGCCGTCACCTTGAGCGTGGAGAAGACGACCTCGGCGCGGCCGAACGCGCGCACGGAGAGCAGGTTGATGACGATGATCGCGAGCGCCACGAGGGCGACGAACACGGAGAGCGACGTCTGCGGCCACCAGTACTGCAGATATGCGCCGGCCGCGACGACCTCGCCGCCGAGCGCGATGACGCTCGCCGCCCAGTAGCACCAGCGAGAGACGTAGCCGGCCCACTCCCCGAGGTAACGCCCCGCGGCGGCGCCGAAGCTGCCCGGCTCGGGGCGGGCGGTCGCCATCTCCGCCATGGCGAGGCCGATGACGGCGATGAGCAGCGCGCCCAGCGCATAGCTGACGACGGCCGCCGGGCCGGCCACCCCGATCGCCGCGCCGGAACCGAAGAACAGGCCCGTGCCGAGCGCCGAACCGAGACCGATCATCAGCATGGTGCGATGCCCGAGGCTGCGCGTCAGGCCACTCGAACCCTCTGAGCTCGCCGGGGCGTCCGTGCTCGCCGAGCCCTCGACCGCGTGGGCGCCGACCTGCTGATCCACCGTGTTCTCCTTCGACGAGCTGGGGTGAGGCGTGGCTGTCTCATTGAATGCGTCGCGCTGGGCACGCTCGTGCGACACCGCGCCGGCCGACAACCGGGTCAGGGTACGTGCTCGACCCGAGCCCGTGCGTTCGGTGTTCGTCGTCAGGGGCTCCCCGTGCTCACAAGATTGGCTCGGCTGCTTTTCGTCCTTGGCCGGTATGCGGCTCTCGATGACCGCCGCTCGTCGCGGACGCGCGTCAGTCCCCGAGGCGGTTGAGGCCGACCACGACGACGAGCGGGACGCCCGCCTCGTCGGAGGCGGCGAGGTCGACCTCCGCGTCGATCCCCCAGTCGTTGTCGTCATCGGGGTCGTGGATGACCTGGCGGATCTCCCATTTGTCGGGCTGCTCGGTGATGCGCAGCATCCTCGGCCCGCGGGCGTCCGCGTCGAGGAGGATCTCGTCATGCTCGTCGTAGTAGGCGCCGAGGTCGGCATCCCACGCGTCGGCATCCATGACGATCTCGGTCGGCGGGTCGGTCGTCGCCGCGACGGCGGCGTCGAGCGCGGCGAGGCCGTCGACGTCGTCGCGCGCTGCGAGCTCGACGCGCTTGAACATCGCCTTGCGGATGGCGACCTTCATCGCGCGCGGGTTGGCCGTGAGGGGACGCTGCTTCAGCACCGTCTCCTGCTGCACCGGCGCGTCACCCGGGTGCGTCAGGGCCTCCCACTCGTCGAGCAGGCTCGAGTCGGTCTGACGGATGACCTCCCCGAGCCACTCGATGAGGTCGGCGAGTTCCTCGTTCTTCTTCGACTCGGGCACGCTCTGACGCAGGGTGCGGTACGCGTCGGTCAGGTAGCGCAGGACGACGCCCTCGCTGCGCGCGAGGTCGTAGAAGCGGATGAGATCGCCGAAACCCCAGGCATTCTCGTACATCTCGCGCACGACGGACTTGGGTGACAGTTCGTACATGCGCACCATCGGCTGGCTCTGCGCGTACGTCTCGAACGCCGCATCGAGCAGGTCGGAGAGCGGCTTCGGCCACGTCACGTCCTCGAGGCGCTCCATGCGCTCGTCGTACTCGATGCCGTCGGCCTTCATCTCGGCGATCGCCACGCCGCGCGCCTTGTGCTGCTGCGCCATGAGCACCGGGCGAGGGTCGTCGAGGATCGACTCGATGACACTGACGACGTCGACCGCGTAGTCCTGCGCGTTCGTGCGCGCCGCGGCGCGTGCGCCCTCGTTCGTCGAGGTGTCGACCTCCGGCGCGTCACCGCGGGCGGGGGCGGCGTCGTCGGGACTCAGCATGTCGAGGACGGCGAGGGCGAACGGTGCGAGCGGCTGGTTGAGCGCGAAGTTGTCCTGCAGGTCGACCGTGAGGTCGACCTGGCGCCCGTCGGCCTGCGGTTCGTCGAGTCGCCGGACGACGCCGGCGGCCAGCATCTCGCGGTAGAGGCCGATCGCGCGGCGAGCGAGCTTCGCCTGCCCCTTGCGATCCTCGTGGTTGTCGCGCACGAGATCGCGCACGGCGACGAATGGGTCGCCGTCGCGGGCGATGAGGTTGAGCAGCATCGAGTGCGTGATGCGCATGCGACTGACGAGCGCTTCGGGCTCGCTCGCGACGATGCGCTCGAAGCTCTCCTCACTCCAGTTGATGAAACCCTCCGGCGGCTTCTTACGCTGCACCTTCTTGAGCTTCTTCGGGTCGTCACCGGCCTTCGCGATGTTGCGCGTGTTCTCGATGACGTGCTCGGGCGCCTGGACGACGACGGTGCCGCTCGTGTCGAACCCCGCACGGCCGGCCCGCCCGGCGATCTGGTGGAACTCGCGCGACTTGAGCATGCGCTGGCGGGTGCCGTCGAACTTCGTCAGGCCGGAGAGCACGACGGTGCGGATCGGCACGTTGATGCCGACGCCGAGCGTGTCGGTGCCGCAGATCACCTTGAGCAGACCGGCCTGCGCGAGCGTCTCGACGAGACGGCGGTACTTCGGCAACATGCCGGCGTGGTGCACACCGATGCCGTGACGGATGAGTCGTGAGAGCGTCTTGCCGAAGCCGGTGGAGAAGCGGAAGTCGCCGATCATCTCGGCGATCCTGTCGCGATCCTCACGGGAGGCGACCTTGAGCGACATGAGCGCCTGCGCGTTCTCCAGCGCCTGGGCCTGCGTGAAGAACACGACGTAGACGGGCGCCTGACGCGTCTCGAGCAGCTCCTCGATCGTCTCGTTGAGTGGTGTCGTCGACCAGTGATAGCTGAGCGGCACGGGACGCTCGGCCCCCGCGACGGTGACGGAGGCGCGGCCTGTGCGACGCGTCATGTCCTCCTCGAAACGGCGCACGTCACCGAGCGTCGCGGACATGAGCAGGAACTGCGCCTGCGGCAGTTCGAGCAGCGGCACCTGCCACGCCCAGCCGCGATCGCCCTCGGAGTAGAAGTGGAACTCGTCCATGATGACGAGGCCGATGTCGGCGTCCTCGCCCTCGCGCAAGGCGATGTTGGCGAGGATCTCCGCGGTGCAGCAGATGATGGGCGCGTCGGCGTTGACCGAGGCATCGCCCGTCAGCATGCCGACGTGCTCGGCACCGAAGATCTCGCACAGCGCGAAGAACTTCTCGCTCACGAGAGCCTTGATCGGCGCGGTGTAGAAGCTCACCCGGTCGCCTGCGAGCGCCGCGAAGTGCGCCGCCGTCGCGACCATCGACTTACCCGAGCCCGTGGGCGTCGCGAGGATGACGTTCTTGCCGTCGAGCACCTCGATGATGGCCTCTTCCTGGTGCGGATAGAGGCTGAGGCCACGATCGCCCGCCCAGGCGGTGAACTCCTCGTAGATGCGGTCGGCGTCAAACGTCTTCGGCAACCGCTGCGTCAGCGTCTTGACGCGCGGGTTCGCCTCCCGCGCAGCGGCATCCGCGGACGCGGCGAAGTCGCCCGCGACGTCCTGCGCGCCGGGGTGGACGGTCTCGACAGCGCCGGCCACGGCGTCGTCGGGCGATTCGTTCGTCATGTCAGCCTTGCTGCTCGGTGTGGTCGACGGGGCATCCCGCTGCGCGAAGTCGTCGTGCGGGATCGCGGACGAGGTCGAGGGCGCGGCTCACCAGATGTGGCGCTGGCCCGGCAACAGCCGCAGGTCGCCGTACTCGAAGGTGCGCTTGCGCGACTTGCCCTTGCCCTTGACGGGCGCGAGCACCATGAGCTGCACACCCTCGGCGTGCTCGAGGTCGACGCGCACCGCGTCACCGAACTCGGGCACGACGACGTACAGGACGATGGCCGTCGCGCGCTGCGCGACCGTGCGGTTCTCGTTCTCGGCGCGCACCGCGAGGACGCGGCGCAGCTCGGCCAGCACCGCTTCGGGCTCGGGCTGCTCGCCCAGCGCGGCGGGGTCGGCGAAGACGACGTCGACGTCCGGCGCGACGGCCTGGTTGCTCGCGGCCGTCGGCTCACCGGTGGAGTCGATCGTCGGTTCGCCGTCGACCGACATCGCGAACGGGTAGAACTCGCCGTTCTTCTCGAGGTGCTCCATCGCCGCGCCGAGCGCTGCGGAGAGCAGTTCGTCGAGGTCGGCCTGCGCCTGCGGTGACGCGACGTCGCGCCACGTGCCGTTCGAGCGGTCGTCGGATGCTGCGGGGGTGTCGTTCACCATCGGTGCGCCTCCTCGGCGTCGGTGTGGTCGGGTTCTCCTCGTCGACAACAACCCAACCACATCACGCCGACAACCCCGGAATCCCGCCAAATCCGAGCCCCTGAGGCTCAGGCGGCCGACCACCCGCCGTCCGAGGTGAGCACCGCGCCGTTGATGTTGGTCGAGTCGTCGCTCAACAGGAAGGTGATCGAGGCGGCAAGCTGCGCCGCGTCCGCGATGCCCGGCATGATGACGCGCGCCGGCGCGAGACGCGACTCGCCGAATTCCGACATCGTGCCCTGCATCGGAATGCCGGTCGCGACACCACCCGGTGCGAGCGCGTTGACTCGCACGCCATCGCGCGCGTACATGAACGCGCAGCTCTTCGTCAGGCCGATGACGGCGTGCTTCGACGCCGTGTACGCCGCGCCCGAGGCGCCGCCACGCAGGCCCGCCTCGGAGGTGACGATGACGACCGAGCCGCGTCGCGCCTGCAGCATCCCGGGCAGAACGGCACGTGTCAGGCGCATGACGGCGTCGACGTTGACGGCGAAGACGCGCTGCCACACGTCGTCGTCGACCTCGTGCAACGGCGCGAAGTCGTCGTTGATGCCGGCGACGTTGGCGAGTGCGTCGATCGGGCCATCCGCGGCGTCGAGCACCTGCTGCGCGGCGTCAGGTGCCGTGAGGTCGAGGGCGAGCGGGACGAAGCGCTCCTGCCCCATTGCGTCGCGGGCCGCCGTCAGCTTGGCGCCGTCGATGTCGACCGCGATGACGCGCCCACCCTCGGCGACGACCCGCTGCGCGCAGGCCAGACCGATGCCGCCGCCGGCACCGGTGATGACGACGCTCTGCCCGTCGAAGCGGCCCGGCGTGATGCGTTCGACCCACAACCCGGACGCCTCCGGCAGCTCCCCACCGTTCGCGGCGCGCAGGAGATCGTCGACGACTGACTGCGGCATCTGGCCGCCGCTCAATGCGACGAGCTGCTGCAGCGGCATCGTCAGGGCCGGCCCGAGCGCTCCCTCGTCGGTGCCGGAGGCGGCCAGCATCTCGCGGATCGCCGGTCCGCCCGTCGGGTGCTCCAGCCATTCGCCGATCGTGTGGCCGGCGGTGATCGGGGTGTTCGTCATCGTCTTCTCCAGATCTGAGGCGCCCACGGCGCCCGAGGGGTTCGGTGTCGATCGAACAGCAAGGGCTCCTCATCGCCCCCTTCGATCGTGTCACCTCGACGGGGCGCGTGGATGAGGTCTGGGCGGACGTTCATGTGTTCGTCGATCTGTCAAGGCTGCCCGTCGTCGGGGGAGGCGACCATCTGTCGACGGGTATGCGACGCTGCAGCGACGCG
>NZ_DCNR01000119.1:0-28987 GCF_002322065.1 Dermacoccus sp. UBA1591
ACGTGTTCACCGGCCCTTCGACACCGCGGCGCCGACGTCGAACGTCGTTCGGCTGTAACGGCTTTTCTGGTGCGCCAACAGGGACTCGAACCCCGAACCCGCTGATTAAGAGTCAGCTGCTCTGCCAATTGAGCTATTGGCGCAACGAGAAAGAACTATAGACGACAGCGGCACTTCGGGCCAACTTCGAGCCGCGCCTCGCGTGCGGCGCAACACGATACGCCTCCGACGCGCCCAGCGGGGGATGGGACGCGGCGCGATCGGGGCGATAGATTCGAGACAGAACAGTTCTGACCACAACACACCGGAGACGACTCATGACGAGCCTTCCTGAAGCCGGAGTGGAGCGCCCGTACGGCGATCCGCCGAAGCTCGACGCCAAACCCGACTACAAGGTCGCGTTCAAGCGCGCTGCGGCCAAGTTCTCGCAGGACCAGTGCACCGACTTGGCCGCGTCGCTCACCTACTACTCGGTGCAGGCGATGTTCCCCGCCATCATTGCGGCGGTCTCGACGATCGGGCTGTTCGGCAACGGGCAGAAGACGACGGACAGCGTCATCGAAGCCATCGCGGAGATCGTCGGCAAGAACAAGGACGACATCCCCGAGGGGTTCACGACCTTCATCAACAACTTGCAGGGCGGCGGCGCCGGCCTCGCCTTCATCCTCGGCATCCTGCTGTCGCTGTGGTCGGCGTCGGGCTACGTCAACGCCTTCTCGCGCATGAGCAACCGTATCTACGACGTTGCCGAGGGCCGCCCCGTCTTCAAGCTGCGGCTGTGGCTCTACTTCGTGACGATCGTGGCGTTCGTCCTCGCGATCCTCGCCGCGTTCTCGCTCGTCGTCTCGGGTGGCATCGCGGAGCAGATCTTCGACTCCGTCGGTCTCGGCACGCAGGCTGCGACGGTGTGGGACTGGGCGAAGGTGCCGTTCGTCATCGTCGTCGTCATCTTCATCATCTCGCTGCTGTTCTGGGGTACGCCGAACGTGAAGCGTCCCTTCAAGCAGGCGATGTTCAACCCGGGCGCCGTCCTCGCGTTCGTGATCTGGGCGATCGGGACGATCGCCTTCGCCTGGTACGTGTCCAACATGGGCAACTACGGCAAGACGTACGGCCCGATGGCGACGCCGATCATCCTGCTGCTGTGGCTGTGGATCACGAACCTCGCCATGCTCTTCGGTGCGGAGTTCGACTCCGAGACGTTGCGCACGCGCCAGTTGAAGACCGGCTACCCGGCCGAAGAGCTCATCCTCCTGCCCGTGCGTGATGAGAAGGGCATCGACAAGAAGGCAGAGAAGTACGACGCGCTCGTCGAGCAGGCCCACCCCCTGCGCCTGTCGTCCGGCGTGCCGGACGAGGCCGTCCGCACGATGCTGCCCGAGGCTCCCAAGGAGCGTTCCGACGAGCGCACGATGGCCGCTCAGGCCGGCTCGAGCGAGAAGCGTCCGACGCGTCCGCAGTCGAAGACGCAGGAAGCGGCTCCGGCGCTCGCCGCGGCCACGAAGGACGAGGCCCCCGACCTCGCGGACGGCTCCGGCGTCTCACGCGCGGACGGCGTGACGCGTCGTCGCGCCACGGACGACGCCGCGGAGCGCGAGGCGGCGGAGATCGCCGAGGCGCGCGAGGTGCGTCGCCGTCGTGCGCTCGCCGAGAGCCGCCACAAGCGTGAGGAGCGGGAGCGTCGTGACGCGCAGCGTCACAAGGTCGAGGCCGAGCAGAAGAAGGCGGAGGCCGAGCGCGCGAAGGAGCGCAAGAAGGCCGAGGCCGAGCGTCCGCTCGAGGAGAAGTGGGCCGAGGTCGAGAATGCCCGCAACCGCTACGAGCACCCGAACACGCGCGAGTACCGCGCCGTGACGGCGGAGCGCGAGGAGCGCCGTCGCCGTTGGTTCTCGAACACCACGGCGAACTGAGCACCTGTTCAGCGCGATTCGCCGCCGTGACGTTGCCGCCCCACCCCGCCGAGCGCGGGGTGGGGCGGCATCGTCATGGCGGGGGCGAGGCTCGCTAGGATGTTCGCCGTGACTGACAACGACCGCGCCCACACCGACCGCATCGTCTGGATCGACTGCGAGATGACGGGCCTCGACCTGGAGAACGACGCCCTCATCGAGGTAGCCGCGCTCGTCACCGACTTCGAGCTGAACCAGCTGGGTGACGGCGTCGACGTCGTCATCAAGCCCGAGCCGGCAGCCCTCGAGCAGATGGGTGACTTTGTGCGCGACATGCACACCAGGTCCGGGCTGCTCGCCGAGCTCGACGAAGGGGTCAGCATGGAGGAAGCGCAGGCGCTCGTGCTCGAGTACGTCATGCAGCATGCGCCCGAGGCGGGGAAGGCGCCGCTCGGTGGCAACACGGTCTCGACCGACCGCGGCTTCCTCGAGCGCGACATGCCGCAGCTCGCGGGGCACCTGCACTACCGCACGATCGACGTGTCGTCGATCAAGGAACTTTCGCGGCGTTGGTACCCCCGCGCCTACTTCAACGCGCCCGCCAAGCACGGCGGCCACCGCGCCCTCGCCGACATCCGCGAGTCGATCGCGGAGCTGCGTTACTATCGCGAGGCTGTCTTCGTGCCCGCTCCCGGCCCGACGTCGAACGAGGCGCAGGTCATCGCCAAGCGCTACGAGGTTGGCCCCTGACGCCGGACGCGTCCCTGATTGGGCGCGGCGGCCCTGTTTCGGGTATATTCGTCCGCGCTGCCTGACACGGTGACGTGGACGGCGCATGGTGGGTATAGCTCAGCAGGTAGAGCACCTGGTTGTGGTCCAGGATGTCGCGGGTTCAAGTCCCGTTACTCACCCCAAGCAAGTGGCCCCCAGAGCGATCTGGGGGTTTTCTTGTTTACCCGCTCTCGGCGGGTGAGTCCCTGTAGCTCAGCTGGATAGAGCAAGAGCCTTCTAATCTCTAGGTCGCGAGTTCGAATCTCGCCGGGGGCACCGAAGCGGCTCGACCGCGGCGTGCGCTGCGCTGCCGTGCTAAGGCGACGCCATGTCGTCGCGCGCCGATGTCACGCCCATGTCTCGCTCATGACGCCCCTGCTCCGCGCGCTGAGCCGCCCGCCTCCGCCACATCGGGGTCGTGGGCCCCACATCACCTCCTCGCGACGCGAATCACGTCACATCACCATGCCCTCATGCACCCCGATGCACTCTCAGACTCCTCCATGCTTTAGGTTTGCCTTACCTAAACGTTTGGCTGTGAGGAGTGCGTGGTGTTCGGCAACTATCTGGTCGGGCTTCGAGAGGGGCTGGAGGCGTCCCTCGTCGTCGTCATCCTCGTGGCCTACCTGGTGAAGTCGGGTCGGCGCCACCTGCTCGGGCGCATCTGGCTCGGCGTCGCCGCCGCCATCGCGATCTCCCTCGCCTTCGGCGCCGCCCTCACGTACGGACCCCGCGGCCTGACGTTCGAGGCCCAGGAGGCAATCGGTGGCACGCTGTCGATCGTCGCCGTCGGCTTCGTCACCTGGATGATCTTCTGGATGGCACGCTCCGCCCGCAGCCTGTCGGGCGATCTGAAGAGCCACGTCGACCGCGCCGCGGACGCCTCGCGCGCCTCCCTCGTCGTCGTGGCGATGCTCGCCGTCGGCCGTGAGGGCCTCGAGACGGCCCTGTTCCTGTGGGCAGCCACGCAGGCTGCGAGCTCGGGGGAGGGCTCGTCGAGCGCGCCGCTCATCGGCGCCGGGCTCGGCCTGTTGACGGCCGTCGTCATCGCCTGCCTCCTCTACCGCGGTGCGCTGTCGCTCAACCTGTCGAAGTTCTTCACCTGGACCGGCGGCTTCCTCATCTTCGTCGCGGCCGGCGTCCTCGCGTACGGCGTGCACGACCTGCAGGAGAGCGGTGTGCTGCCGGGCCTCAACTCCCTCGCGTTCGACGTCAGCGCACAGATCCCGCCGTCGTCGTGGATCGGCACGCTGCTCAAGGGGACGTTCAACTTCTCACCGGCGACGACGTGGTTCGAGCTCGCCGTCTGGGTTGCCTACATCGCGATCGTCCTGCCGATGTTCATCGTGCGCGTGCGCGCACCCCACCCCCCGAAGGCCTCGGGCTCCGCCGTGGCCACGAAGCAGAAGGCAACAGCATGATTCTCCCCACCCGCACCGCACGGGCATTCGCGTTCACCAGCATCGCCGGCTTGGCGCTCACCGGGTGCACGAGCAACTCGAAGGATTCCAAGGGCGACGGCAAGCTGACGGTCTCCTCCACGGCGAGCGAGTGCAAGGTCTCGGCCTCGGAGGCGCCCTCGGGCACCCTGTCGTTCAGCGTCAAGAACGACGGCGACAAGGTCACCGAGTTCTACCTGCTCGGTTCGGACCGCCTCCGCATCGTCGGCGAGGTCGAGAACATCGCACCGGGCCTGACGCGTGAACTCGTCGTCAAGGCCGCGCCGGGCACGTACTACACGGCCTGCAAGCCGGGCATGGTCGGCAAGGGCATCCAGTCGAAGTTCACCGTCACCGACTCGGGCGCCGACCTCACACCGACGGGGGCCGACAAGGCGCTCGTCGACGAGGCCGACAAGCAGTACCAGGCCTACGTCAAGGATCAGGCGACGCAGCTGAGCGCGCAGACGACGACGTTCGTCAACCTCTACAAGAGCGGCAAGGACGCCGAGGCGCGCGCCCTGTACGCGAAGGCGCGCCTGCACTGGGAGCGCGTCGAGCCCGTCGCCGAGTCGTTCGGTGACCTCGACCCCAAGATGGACCTGCGCGAGGCCGACCTCGAGAAGGGCCAGGAGTGGACCGGCTGGCACCGGATCGAGAAGGATCTGTGGCCGCCGAAGTCGGGCTACACCGCGATGAGCAAGACCGAGCGCAACAAGATCGCCGACCAGCTCCTCAGCGATACCAAGACGTTCGAGACGCGCACCAAGACGACGACGTTCACCGCCGACAAGATCGCCAACGGCGCGAAGTCCCTCATGGACGAGGTCGCCACGGGCAAGGTCACCGGCGAGGAGGAGATCTGGTCGCACACCGACCTCTACGACTTCCAGGGAAACGTCGACGGCGCACGCATCGCGTGGGAGAACCTGCGTCCGCTGCTCAAGAAGAAGGACGCGAAGCTCGACACGTCGATCGCGACGAAGTTCGCGGCGCTGCAGAAGCTGCTCGACAAGCACCGCGTCTCCGGTTCCGGGGACGACGCCGTCTTCAAGAGCTACGACAAGCTGTCGAAGGCCGAGGTCAAGGAACTCTCCGACGCGGTCAACGCGCTCAGCGAACCGCTGTCGAAGCTGACGGCGACCGTCACGTCCTGACACCGGCGTCGAGGCGCCCTACCCTGGGTGGGGCGCTTCGACGGTGGTCGTCACGACGATCGCAGCGACCGGATCCGCGTCAGGGCGGATCGACACGACGTGCAGAAGGATGGGTGAAGTGACGCAGCTGTCGCGCCGCGGGATGTTCGGTGTCGCAGGAGGCGGCGCAGCCGCAGGGCTGGCGGGTTTCGCCGGGGGGTGGGGTGCCTCTCAGGCTTCCGCGAACCCGGCTCCCGACGCCTCGGCGCGCACCTACCCGTTCTTCGGCGCCCACCAGAGCGGCATCGTCACCCCGGCACAGGACCGGCTCTACTTCGCCGCGTTCGACGTCACCGCGAGCACCCGAGACGACCTCGAGACGCTCCTACGCGCCTGGAGTTCCGCCGCCGAACGCATGATGCGCGGGCTGCCGGCGTCGGACGAGGTGACGTCCTACGATGCCCCCCCGGCCGACACGGGTGAGGCCGACGGGCTCGGCGCGGCCGGCCTGACGATCACGTTCGGCTTCGGCCCCACCTTGTTCCGCACGAGCGACGGCAAGGATCGTTTCGGCCTCGCGAAGAAGCAGCCGAAGGAACTGCGCGAGCTGCCGCACTTCCCGGCCGACAAGCTCGACCCGCATCGAAGCGGCGGTGACCTCTGCGTCCAGGCCTGCGCCGACGACCCGCAGATCGCCGTCCACGCCATCCGCAACCTCACCCGCATCGCCTTCGGCCTCGCCGCGCTGCGCTGGGCGCAGCTCGGCTTCGGGCGCACCAGCTCGACGTCGACGGCGCAGGCGACGCCGCGCAACCTGTTCGGGTTCAAGGACGGCACGGCCAACATCAAGGCCGAGTCGCAGGACGTCGTCGACGAGCACGTGTGGGTCTCGAAGGGCGACGATGCCGCAGCCGACTGGATGGCCGGCGGCTCGTATCTCGTGGCGCGCCGCATCACGATGCACCTCGAGACGTGGGATCGCACGAGCCTGCGCGAGCAAGAGACCCTCATCGGCCGCGACCGCGCCGAAGGAGCGCCGCTGTCGGGCGGCAAGGAGTTCGACGAACCACGCTTCGACGTCACCGGCCGCGAGAACAAGCCCCTCATCGCCAAGAACTCACACGTCTTCCTCGCCCACCCGAAGAACAACAAGGGCGTCCAGATGCTGCGGCGCGGCTACAACTTCACCGACGGCAACGACGCGCTCGGTCGCCTCGACGCGGGTCTGTTCTTCCTCGCGTACGTGCGCCGCCCGTCGACGCAGTACATCCCGATGCAGATGCGCATGTCCCGCGAGGATGCCCTCATGGAATACCTGCAGCACACCGGATCCGGGCTGTTCGCCATTCCGCCGGGCGCGCGCGACGGTTCCTACGTCGGGCAGACGCTGCTCGAGGGCTGACGGCGCGGCGACGCTCGAAGCGCTACGACGCTCAAAGGCGACGACGCTCGGAGGTAGCAGCGCGCGAGATGGCGACGTGGTCGGCAGGGCATCAGGCGTCGATGCCACAGCGCCGTCATGACATCCGGGAACGGTCGATGCGCCGAGCGAGTTGAGCCGCACGCGCGCACCGGCAAGACTGACAGGGTGAACGAACCCTTCAACGCCGCCCGGCTGCACGCAGCAGTCGGTGAGCTGCGCGCCGCCGTCGCGGCCAACGTCCTCCCGTTCGAGACGGCTCACGCGGCGGTCGCTCGGCGCTCGCAGCACGAGCTCGTCGCGCAACTCGACGACTACGTCATGCCCCGCCTCGAATCGCTCGACGCGCCGCTGCTCGCCGTCATCGGTGGATCGACGGGTGCGGGCAAGTCGACGCTCGTCAACTCGATCGTGCGCGAGCAGGTGACGCGCTCGGGTGTCCTGCGCCCGACGACGCGCGCGTCGGTTCTCATCCACCACCCGAGCGACACGCACTGGTTCATCGACGAGCGGGTGCTGCCCGGCCTGTCACGCCTGACCGGCAGTGCGAGGCAGGGTGACGACCCGTCGTCGCTGCGGCTCGTCGCGTCGGCGTCCGTGCCGCGCGGACTGGCGCTGCTCGACGCTCCCGACATCGACTCCGTCGTCTCCGCGAACCGCGACCTGGCCCGACAGCTGCTGTCGGCCGCCGACCTGTGGCTGTTCGTCACGACCGCGGTGCGCTACGCCGACGCGGTGCCGTGGGAGATGCTCGAGCAGGCCACGGAGCGCGGGACGTCCGTCGCCGTCGTCCTCGACCGGGTGCCGCGCGAGGCGATCGACGAGGTGCAGGCCGACCTCGCGCGCATGCTCGCCGCGCAGGGGCTGGGCCGTGCGCCGGTGTTCGCGGTCGCCGAATCGCCGCTCGACGACTTCGGCATGCTGCCGCAGGCCGAAGTCGCGCGCATCACCGAGTGGCTCAACTCGCTCGCGAGTGACGCGATGTCGCGGCAGGCCGTCATCCGCCGCACCCTCGACGGCGCCCTCGACTCGCTGGCGCCGCGCGCACGGGCGAGCGTCGCGGCGGCGCGGGCCCAGGAGGACGCCCACGCCCGGCTGAGTGACGTGGCCCACGAGGCCTATCGCGAGCACCTGCAGGAGGTGGCCGAAGGTCTTGAGGACGGCACGCTGCTGCGCGGCGAGGTGCTCGCGCGGTGGCAGGAGTTCGTCGGCACGGGTGAGCTGTTCAAGCAGTTCGAGGCCGGCGTCAGCCGCCTGCGCGACCGCGTCTCCGCTCTGTTCACCGCGCGGACGGAGAAGGCCGCACCCGCGAGGGATCTGGGGGAGGCGCTGCAGTCCGGGGTGGCGCAGCTGGTCACCTCACACGCTGAATCGGCAGCTCTCGACGCCGGCCGCGGTTGGCGCCTCGACGACGCGGGCAAACCGCTCGTGGCGCGTCACCCCGAGCTGACCTCAGCCAGTCCGCAGGTGGCCGACCACATCGAGCGGCTCGTGCGCGACTGGCAGGGCGACGTGCTCGAGCTCGTCCGCTCCGAAGCCGGTGAGAAGCGCTCGACGGCGCGTTTTCTCGCGTTCGGCGTCAACGGCATCGCCGTGCTGCTCATGATCGTGACGTTCGCCTCGACCGGCGGCCTGACGGGCGCTGAGGTCGGCATCTCCGCCGGCTCGTCCGTGCTCGCGCAGCGCCTGCTCGAGGCGATCTTCGGCGACCAGGCCGTCCGCTCGCTCGCCAAGGCGGCCCGCGGTCTGCTCATCGAGCGCGTCGAGGCGCTCTTCGCCGCCGAGGAACGTCGCTACCACGCTGCGCTCGGTGAGGTGGCTTTGCCGAAGCAGGCGGCGGCTCGCATCGAGACGGCGCTCACCCACGTCGAGGAGGCGCGATGAGCTGGAAGCCGTTCGGACGCGAGCGGCGCGAACGCGCCGAGGTCGTCGCCCCCATCACGCGCGAGGAGGTCGACGGCCGCGCCGCTGCGCTGCAACGCGCGCTGACGCTCGGTGGGCCCGCCTTGCCCGCGGACGATGTCGCCGTCGCCCGCAAGCTGCTGGCGCGTGTCGCCGAGCGCTCACGGATCGGCGGTGACCACACCGTCGTCGCGCTCGCCGGGGCGACCGGCTCCGGCAAGTCGAGCCTGTTCAACGCGCTCGTCGGTGAGCCCGTCTCGCGGGTGGGCGCGCGCCGCCCGACGACGTCACGGGCCGCCGCGGCGGTCTGGGGTAAGAGCGTTCCGAGCGAGTTGCTCGACTGGCTCGACGTGCCTTCACGCCATCAGGTGCAGGCCGCGATGCCACGTCATGCCGAGCTCGACGGCCTCGTCCTGCTCGACCTTCCCGACTTCGACTCCCGTGTGCGTGAGCACCGTGCGGAGGCCGATCGCGTGCTCGAGCTGTGCGATCTGTTCGTGTGGGTCACCGACCCGCAGAAGTACGCCGACGCGGTGCTTCACGAGCAGTACGTCCGCCAGCTCGCGGTCGCGAAGGCGACGTCGATCGTCGTGCTCAACCAGGCCGATCGGTTGACGCCGGAGGGGGCCGACAGCTGCCTCGCCGACCTGAGTCGCCTCCTCGTCGAGGACGGGCTGACGGACGCGCTCGTGCTGCCCACCTCGACGGTCGTCGACGGCGGTGTGACGACCCTCGTGGACGCTCTCGCGGACGTCGTGCAGGCCAAGAATGCCGCCGATCGGCGCCTCGCGGGCGATCTGCGGCATCAGGCCCAGCGGCTCAGCTCGCACGTCGGAGCGGTGCGCGAGCATCGCACGAGTGGGACGAACGCCGAGCTCGTCTCCGCCCTCGCGCAGTCGGCCGGTGTGGGGGTGGTGCTCGACGCCGTCGAGCGCGACTACCGCACAGAGGCGGCACGGCGCACCGGATGGCCGTTCACGCGATGGTCGCAGAAGCTCAAGGCGCGGCCGCTCGCGCGGCTCGGGCTCGACAAGCAGGTGTCCGACGGTATGAGCCGCGGTGATCGGCGCGTCGTGCTCGGCAAGTCGTCGCTGCCTCCCGCGACGCCGGCCGCGCGCGCTGCGGTCGACCTCGCGACGAGGCGTCTCGGGGAGAAGGCTGCGGACGGCCTGCCGGACCCCTGGGCAGACGAGGTGCGCAGCGCCGCGACGGGGCGTGACGGCGCCATGGCCGACGCGCTCGACCAGGCCGTGCTGCGCACGCCGTTGCGCGGACGCTTCCCGGGTTGGTGGGCCGCGGCGTCGGCGCTGCAGTGGGCCTTCGCCGGTGTCGCGCTGGCCGGGGCCGCGTGGTTGATCGTGCTCGCGTTGCTCGGCACGATGCAGATCCACGTGGGCGTCCCGACGATGGCGGGTGATTGGCTGCCCATCCCGCTCGTCATGCTCGCCGGCGGGTTGCTCGCGGGGTTGTTGCTCACGGTCCTCACGCGGACCCTCGCTCGGACGGGAGCCCGACGCGCACGTCAGGATGCGCAGGAGCGCCTCGACGAGGCCATCGCGCAGGTGGCGTCGGAGCGCATCATCGCGCCCGTCGAGGCGGTCGTGAGGCGCCACGACGACACGGCACGGGCGCTCGCGGAGGCGTCTGCCTGAGCCGCGGGCGATGGTTGCGGTGCTGGTGGGTGGGGGCTCTGCGGACGGTACGGCCGTGGGTCAGGCGCGGGGGTGACGTGGTTCGGCTCCGGGCTGGGGATGGTGACGCTGCGTCGCGGCCGTCCCCAGGCGAGCCGTGCCAGCTGTGAATCTGCCCTCCCAGGCAGCGCACGGGAGGGCCTATCCACAGCATCGGTGACGGTGGGACGCGCGGGGCGGACGAACCTGCCTAGCGTCGGGATCACGACCGGCCGAGGTGGCCGGCGCGATGCCTGACGCGGCCGCGGCCGCAGTGGAGGAACCACCATGAACGAGGTAGCGATCGACATCAGCGGCACCGTCGTCACCGACCCGGTGCTGCGCCAGACGAAGACAGGGGATGCGTTCCTCACGTTCCGGATGGCGGTCAACGAACGCCGCTGGAACGCGCAGGAGAACACGTGGAGCGACGGTGCGTCGCAGTTCTTCAGCGTGACGGCGTTCCGCACGCTCGCGGGCAACGCTTATCACTCGCTCGCGAAGGGTCAGCACGTCATGGTCTCGGGTCGGCTGCGGCTCAGTCAGTACGTCGCGCAGGACGGCTCGCAGCGCATGAGCGTGCAGATCGACGCGCACGACATCGGCGCCTCCCACAAGTTCGGGCAGACGTCGTTCACGAAGTGCTCCGACCCCGTCATCCCGAGCTCCGACCGCCTCGCCGACGACATCGTCACGGAGGTGACGCGCACGGTGGAGAACGAGCAGTTCGGCCGCAGCGAACCCGCGTCCGACGAGGAAGCCACCGAGGGGCGCCGCGCGCTCGTCGACGCCTGAGACGGCGAGGCCGGCCGGGCGGTGAGCACGTCACCGCCCGGCCGGGCGGACGTCGGGCCCCGCACGCGCCGCGGAAAGTCGCGTCGAACGGCTTGCAACCGATAGCCTCGGGCGCATGGCTGAGTTCATCTACACCATGACCAAGGCGCGCAAGGCCGTTGGCGACAAGGTGATCCTCGACGACGTGTCGATGTCGTTCTACCCCGGCGCCAAGATCGGCGTCGTCGGACCCAACGGCGCCGGCAAGTCCACCATCCTCAAGATCATGGCGGGGCTCGACCAGCCCAGCAACGGCGAGGCACGCCTGTCCCCGGGCTACAGCGTCGGCATCCTGCTGCAGGAGCCACCGCTCAACGAGGAGAAGGACGTGCGCGGCAACGTCGAGGAAGGCCTCGGCCAGATCAAGGTCGACCTCGACCGGTTCAACGAGATCTCCGCCGAGATGGGCGAACCCGACGCCGACTTCGACGCCCTCATGGAGGAGATGGGCAAGCTCCAGGAGAAGATCGACGCGGCCGATGCGTGGGACATCGACTCCCAGCTCGAGCAGGCCATGGACGCCCTGCGCTGCCCGCCCGGTGACGCCGATGTCTCCGTCCTCTCCGGTGGTGAGAAGCGCCGCGTCGCGTTGTGCAAGCTGCTGCTGCAGAAGCCCGACCTGCTCCTGCTCGACGAGCCCACCAACCACCTCGACGCCGAATCCGTCCTCTGGCTCGAACAGCACCTTGCGAGCTACCCGGGCGCTGTCCTCGCCGTCACCCACGACAGGTACTTCCTCGACAACATCGCCGGCTGGATCTGCGAGGTCGACCGCGGTCGTCTCTACCCGTACGAAGGCAACTACTCGACGTACCTCGAGAAGAAGCAGGAGCGCCTCACCGTCCAGGGCAAGAAGGACGCGAAGCTTGCCAAGCGCCTCAAGGAAGAACTCGAGTGGGTCCGCTCCAACGCCAAGGCCCGCCAGACGAAGTCGAAGGCACGCCTCGCGCGCTACGAGGAGATGGCCGCCGAAGCCGAGCGCACCCGCAAGCTCGACTTCGAGGAGATCCAGATCCCGCCGGGCCCGCGCCTCGGCGCGCAGGTCATCGAGGTCAACGACCTGAAGAAGGGCTTCGGCGACCGCGTCCTCATCGACGGGCTGTCGTTCACGCTGCCGCGCAACGGCATCGTCGGCGTCATCGGCCCCAACGGCGTCGGCAAGACGACCCTGTTCAAGACGATCGTCGGCTTCGAAGAGCCAGACGCCGGCACCGTGAAGATCGGTGAGACGGTCAACATCAGCTACGTCGACCAGAACCGCGCCGGCATCGACCCCGAATCGACTCTGTTCGAGGTCGTCTCCGAAGGAAACGACCACATCCAGGTCGGCCAGGTCGAGATCCCCGCACGCGCCTACGTCTCGCAGTTCGGGTTCAAGGGCCCCGACCAGCAGAAGAAGGCCGGCGTCCTGTCCGGCGGTGAACGCAACCGCCTCAACCTCGCCCTCACCCTCAAGCAGGGCGGCAACCTGCTGCTGCTCGACGAACCGACCAACGACCTCGACGTCGAAACCCTCGGATCCCTCGAGAACGCGCTGCTCAGCTTCCCCGGCTGCGCTGTCGTCATCAGCCACGACCGCTGGTTCCTCGACCGCGTCGCGACGCACATCCTCGCCTACGAAGGCACCGACGAGAACCCCGCCGCGTGGTACTGGTTCGAAGGAAACTTCGACGCCTACGAGAAGAACAAGATCGAACGCCTCGGCGCCGAAGCAGCACGCCCCCACCGCGTCACACACCGCCGGCTCACCCGCGACTGAGGATCAAGCGCGCGAAGGTAGGACCGCAGCGAAGCGAGGATCCTGCCGCAGCAAGCGCTGACGAAGTCGCGGAAAGGACACGCGACTGAGGATCAAGCGCGCGAAGGTAGGACCGCAGCGAAGTGAGGATCCTGCCGCAGCAAGCGCTGACGAAGTCGCGGTAAGGACACGCGACTGATACTCCCTCGACCCGTCTTCCGGGCGGCGCGGATCCTGAGCTCGCGGGCTCGCCCAGGAGCGCCGCGCCACCTCGGTGCGACAGGCCTTCGGGCTGGATGACAGCAACGCCTCTCACTCACACCTCGCACGCTCGGTGTTCGTGAGGGGCGTTGCTGTCATCCAGAGTCCATGGTGCGCCGGGTCACTGTCCGCTGTCCCTGCGTCGTGAGGTGGGGGACGGATTGGGCTCGGGGAAGGGCTGCGTCATGACGCGTGCTCGTGGTGCCGCCGCGACGTCAGAGCCGGCCGGCATCGCCGGCGCAGTCAGTGCCGCGGTCTGGGGATCCGGACCGTCGGGCTGACGGGTCAGCGCCGTTTCGCGAGGCGCGCCTCGAGAGAAGCCTTCGAGGCCGGCCACTCGTGCGCAAGGATCGAATAGACAACCTTGTCGCCCAATGCGCCGTTGCCCTCGCGACGATCGGCGCGCAACACGCCGTCGCGCCTGGCGCCGAGACGCTCGATCGCGGCCTGTGACTGCTGGTTCATCCAGCTCGTCTCGTACCGCACACACTCGACCCCGATCGTCTCGAAGGCGTACGTCATGAGCAACAACTTGCTCTCCGCGTTCGTGCCCGTGCCGTGCGTGGACGCGCGATTCCACGTGTAGCCGATCGACACGCGCGGCACCGCGTCGACGATGTCGTAGAACGTCGTGCACCCCAACACCTGCTCGTCCGCCAGCCGCACCGCGACGAACGGCACCATGAACCCCGACTCGCGCCATGCGAGGCGCTGCTCGATCATCGCGCGAACACCGTCAGCGCGCGGAACGCTCGTGTACCAGCGCGTCCACATCTCGCCGTCGTTGACGGCGTCCACGAGGCCGTCATGATGCTCGAGCGTCAAGGGCTCCAACCGCACCAAGGACCCGGTCAGCGTGATGTCAGCGTCGAAATCAGTCATGCCCCTCAACGTAGCGCCCATGCGTCGCAGCCCGACGGATGTGACCAAGAATCGCGGATAGGCACGAACATCGCAGATGGGGACGGGAATCGCAGTCGTGCAGGGGATGGCGGTACGCGAGGTCAGGGGCGGGGGGCGTCCTTGAGGCGCATCATGCCCTCCTGCGCGACGGTGGCGACGAGGGTGCCGTCCTCGGTGAACATGCGCCCCACGCCGAGGCCGCGCCCACCCGACGTCGAGGGTGATTCCTGCGCGAACAGGATCCACTGCGTCAGATCCACGGGTCGGTGGAACCACATCGCGTGATCGAGGCTCGCAGCGCGGTAGCCGGGTGACGACCAGGCGATGCCGTTGGCGCGCATCGCCGCCTCGAGCATCGAGTAGTCGGAGGCGTACGCGAGGATCGCAGCGCTGAGCAGCGGGTCGTTCGGCACCTCACGCAGTGTGCGCATCCACAGGTTCTGGAACGGCTGACGTTCGTCCGCCGGCGCGAGATAGAGCCCGCCCTCGACGTGTCGAACGTCGACAGCGCGTCCGCGCGCCCAGTGCTGCGCCATCGGGTGATCGATGTCGCCGACGATGTCCGCGGTCGTGGGCAGCGACTCGGGGGCCGGCACGTCCGGCATCGTCACCTGGTGGTCGATGCCGCCGGCGTCCTCCTGGAAGCTCATGATGACGCTGAGGATCGGCGCGCCGTTCTGGATCGCGTGAACGCGCCGAGCGGAGAACGACCCACCGTCACGTAGTCGCTCGACGGCGAAACGCACCGGCTGCGCAGCGTCCCCCGGGCGCAGGAAGTACCCGTGCAGGGAGTGGATGTGGCGCGGCGCCCCGGGCTTGATCTCACCGACGGTGCGGCCGGCCGCGACGATGCACTGCGCGAGAACCTGCCCGCCGAAGATGCGCCCGTGCGGCTGCGGCTGCGATTCGCCGACGAACAGGTCCGCGGCGCTCTGACCGAGGTCGACGCGGCGCTCACCGTCCTCGTCGAAGGACGCGGAGATCGTTGCACTGCCCACCGGGCGGACGTCGAGGATGTTCAGCAGGTCGCCGACCGGGTCGTCGGACGGTTCGATCGAAACGAGGGAAGTCACGAGGCGAGGCTACCCATGAACGGCGCCTCCCGCGCGCAACCGCGTGACATGACACCGCCGTCGGTTGGTGATCGGGCCTGGGCGCGGGGGATAATGACCGCCATGACCTACGCGCCCGACTATGCCTCCGTCGTGCCCGTTCCGCTGCGGTGGTCGGACATGGACGCCTACGGCCACGTCAACAACGTCCAGTTCCTGCGTCTGCTCGAGGACGCCCGCATCCTCGCGTTCGCGCAGTGGTTCGGTCGTGAGCGTTCCGTCGTCGGCGAAGGCATCATCGTCGCGCGTCACGAGATCGAGTACCGGGCGCCGTTGCTGTTCCGCATCGAGCCGATCGAGGTCGCCATGTGGATCACGCACCTCGGCGGCGCGGCGTACGACGTCGGGTACGAGGTGCGCGACGGGGGGCACGGTTCGACGACGTACGCGCTCGCGGAGACGACGCTCGTCGGTTACGACTTCCAAACCGAGCGGCCGCGCCGGCTCGAGGAGCACGACAAGACACAGCTGCGACGCTTCGTCGGCCCGCCCGTGCCGTTCCGCCACCGCGCTGCCGAGAAGCGCCGCGAGGCCTCGGCGTGAGCGACGGGTTGGAGCTCGCGGACGTCCAGGTCGCCGCAGACCTGACGACGTACGTCGCCCGCGCGCGCACGCTCGACGCCGACGGCGCGATCCGCCTCCAGGCGAGTGGAGCGACGCTCGCCGCGTGGGTCGGCGTGCGCAAGGGCCGCGGACTCATGGGGGAGGGCACCGTCATAGGGTTGCGGGTGCTGCCGCTCGCGCGCGCCGTCGACGAGCCGGTCGACGTCGTCGTCCCATTGGCGGCGGTCGCCGATCGTCTGGCTCGCAGCGGTTCGCCGCGTGGTGCGGTACCGAACGCCGCGCCCGGTGCAAGCCCCCAGGTCGTCGACGAATCCGATGGCGCCTTCACGCTCGAGATCCCGCCGATGACGGTGCGCACGTCCTGGGCTGCTGTCACGCCCCCGCGCAGCGGATGGTCGCCGCTGGCGCGCCTGCCCGTCGACGGTCTCGTGCACGTCGCGCGCGTCGGCATCGAGGAGGTCGCCACCGGAACCCCCGAGGGCGCCGGTGCCGCAGCCGTCGAACAGCTCCGTGAACGCGTCTGGAACCGCCCGATCGAGGGTGATCTCGGCGGCGCCGACGGGTTGCCCACCGGGGCCGCGCTCGGGCTGTACGCGCTCGGATTCGCCGTCGGCGATGTCGCGACGGTGTACGGCACGGCCCGCTGGCATCGCGTCTCGACAGACGTCGGGCACGTTCTCGTGCGCTGATGGCTCGGGGCGCGCGGCGTCGTTGACGCGGGTTTGCGCACCTCAAGGGTGGGCCGCGCGGGCGGGGGATGTCGCTCGTCGCTCGGACCGCGAGCGTGCCGATCGGCTGGGGTGCGCGACGTTGCTGACGCGGGGTGCGCACCTGGCGGCGCGCGTTCGGGTGCGATGCGTCACCGTCGAAATCCTCCGCACCTGAGCGGTCGGGCATCCGGCGCCGTGCACGCGAGCCCGCCGAGCCGAACGAAGGGTGCCTGCGCGGTTATCGTCGTGACCATGACGCACCGTTCACTACCGCAGCCACGCACCCTCGACCCCATCGACGCACCGAGCCTGCGCTGGGGCATCATCGCGCCCGGCGGCATCGCCCGCACGTTCGCGCAAGCGCTCACGGCGCGGACGTCGCAACGCATCGTAGCCGTCGGTTCTCGAAATGTTCAGCGGGCGCAAGAGTTCGTCGACGAATTCGCCTCCGGAGCAACGGCCTACGGATCCTACGGCGAACTCGTTGCTGACGACGACGTCGACGTCGTGTACGTCGCCTCGCCACACAGCGCGCACCGCGACCACGCACTGCTCGCCATCGAGGCGGGCAAGCACGTCCTCGTCGAGAAGGCATTCACGCGCAACGCCGCCGAGGCTCGGGAGGTGCTCGAGGCGGCGGAGCGCGCCGGCGTGTTCGTCATGGAAGCCATGTGGTCGCGCTTCCTGCCGCACTACGACGTGATCCGTCAGGCCATCGACGCCGGCCTCATCGGTGACGTGCGCTGGATCGCCGCTGACCACGGTCAGGCGCTCTACCCGGAGGGGCCCCGGCGCCTGTCCGATCCCGCCCTCGCCGGCGGTGCGCTCCTCGACCTCGGTATCTACCCGCTCAGCTTCGCGGCAATGCTCATGCCGCAGGTCGACGACGTCGTCGCCACCGGCATCCTCACGCCGCAGGGCGTCGACGAATGCGAGACGATCACCCTGCGCGCCGGTGGTTCCATCGCCGGTCTCGGCACGACGATGGCGACGCAGACGCCCAACACCGCCGTAGTCGCCGGCACCGAAGGGCGCCTCGAACTCGACGGGTGGTTCTACTTCCCGACGCAGGTGCGACTCGTCAGCAACGACGGCGAGGTGCTCGACACCTTCGACGGTGCCGACGACCTGCACGCGCTGCACTTCGAGGCCGTCGAGGTGGCCCGCTGCATCAGCGACGGCCGCCGCGAGTCGCCCCTCATGCCACACGCCGAGACGTTGCGCGTCATGGGTCTCATGGACGAGATCCGCCGTCAGCTCGGGGTGGTCTACCCGGGGGAGTGACCGTGCGCCAAGCACGCGTCATGCCAGGACGCACACACGACAGCTCCGGCTACCGTCGACGCACGATGGCGGGTAACTCACAGGTAGGCGCCTCGTGACGCGACTACGCGTGAGTTACCCGCCATCATCGCGTCGCGCTGCGACCGGGTGGGCCTCGATCAGGCTCGCGTGAACCAGACCGTCACGTCGCGTTCGACGGTGAGGCTGTCGGCCTCACCGCTGCTCAGGACGACGAACGCGTCGTCGGGCAGGGCGACCGGCTCACCGAAGTTCGTGACGACCCACAGGTCCTCGTGGCCGTCACGGCTGTTGACGAACGCCAGGACGTCGTCGCCGGCACCCTCGACCCACGTGAGAGAGCCGGAGCCCAGTTCGCGGGCGTGACGCTCGCGCAGCATGCGGCGGTAGAACTCGAGCGTCGAACCGGCCACGCCGTCCTGCTGGTCGACGGCGAGGTCACCGTAGACCTCGGGCTGCGGCAGCCACGTCGCCTCCGACGGGCCGAACCCGAACGACGGCGCGTCCTTGACCCACGGCATCGGCACGCGGCAGCCGTCACGGCCGGCCTCGGTGTGCTCGGAGCGCTCCCACGTCGGGTCCTGACGCGCCTCGTCGGGCATCGTCGTGTGGTCGGGCAGGCCGAGTTCCTCACCCTGGTACAGGTAGGCGCCGCCGGGCAGTGCCAGCTCGAGTGCCGTCGCCGCGAGGGCGCGACGCAGGCCGAGTGCCGCGTCGGGCTGCGGGTCCTCGGCGCGGATGCCGTTGGGGCGCGGCTGCCCGACGGGCAGCGCAAGACGAGTGGCGTGACGCACGACGTCGTGGTTGCTCAGGACCCACGTCGTCGGTGCGCCGACGGAGTCGTTCGAGCGGTACGACGACGTGATGCTCTCGTGCAGGTCGGCGGCACGCCACGGTGTCTCGAGGAAGGCGAAGTTGAACGCCTGGTGGAACTCGTCCGGGCGCACGTAGCGGGCGAGGCGCTCGGGCGGGCTGACCCACGCCTCGGCGCACATCGCGCGGTCGGCGGCGGAGTCGTAACCCTCGGTGTCGCGCGGGTTGTAGGAGTCGAGCAACTCGCGCCACGCGCGGTAAATCTCGTGCACGCCCTCCTGATCCCACATCGGGCCGCCGTTGTCGTGGCTCGCATCGCCGGTGCCGGCCATCTGCGCGTGCGCCGCGTGATCGGGCAGCCCGTCGGCCTTGATCAGGCTGTGCGCGACGTCGACGCGGAAGCCGTCGACACCGCGGTCGAGCCAGAACGTCAGGATCGAGACGAACTCGTCGCGGACCTCGGGGTTGTTCCAGTTGAAGTCCGGCTGCTTGGGGTCGAACAGGTGCAGGTACCACTGCTCGGGGTTGCCGTCGGCGTCGCTGACGCGCGTCCACGCGTTGCCGCCGAAGATCGCCTGCCAGTCGTTCGGCGGCAGTTCACCGTTCTCGCCCTTGCCGTCGCGGAACAGGTAGCGCTCGCGCTCCGGCGAACCAGGGCCGGCCGCGAGGGCCGCCTTGAACCACTCGTGCTCGTCGGAGGAGTGGTTCGGCACGAGGTCGACGATGACGCGCAGGTCGAGCTCGTGCGCGCGGGCGATCAGCTTGTCGGCGTCGGCGAGGGTGCCGAACAGCGGGTCGATGTCGCGGTAGTCGGCGACGTCGTAGCCCGCGTCGGCCATCGGGGAGGTGTAGAACGGCGAGATCCACAGCGCGTCGACGCCGAGGTCGCGCAGGTAGGGCAGCTTGGCGGTGATGCCGGGCAGGTCGCCGACACCGTCACCGTTCGAATCGGCCCACGAGCGCGGATACACCTGGTAGACGGCGGACGTACGCCACCATTCCTGGCCGCCGAGGCCGACGTGCGTCGCTGAGGTCTGCTTGATCCACGAAGTCTGTTCACTCACCGCCCCAGTCTGCCAACCACGGGCGCTGGGACGAAACCGTCCGCATCACCCGCGGCCGAGAGGGGCTCGACAGGCCCATCGCTGCCCGAGCCGTTCGACTCGGTGACGGCGGCGCGTCAGCGAACCGGGTGCTCCGGCTCCGGCCCGGGGGTGTTGACGAGGCTGTAGGCCGCGCGCACGAGGTAGTCGCGCAGCAGGCGGTCGAGCTCCGGTTCCAGGGCGACGTCGTCGCACGCCGCCATGATGTGCGTCAGCCAGCGGTCGCGCTGCTCGGGGGTGACGGCGAACGGCATGTGTCGCATCCGAAGGCGCGGGTGGCCGCGCTCGGCCGAGTACGTCGTCGGGCCGCCCCAGTACTGTTCGAGGAACATCTCGAAACGGCGCTTCGCGGGCTCGAGATCGGCCTCGGGGTACATCGCTCGCAGCGTCGCGTCCTGCGCCACGCCGTCGTAGAACACCTCGACGAGACGGTGAAACGTGGCGTGGCCGCCCATGCGGTCGTACAGCGTCGGCTCACTCATGCGTCCAGTCTTTCACCCGCGCGCCACGGCCGTCGCGTGGCCGGATGTCCCTTCATCGGTGCCGAGGTCGGCCTCACCTCGGCAGGGCGGTGTTGACGGCGGCGAACGGCTGGGCCGGCGGGCCCTTGACGCCTGCGTCCTCGAGCGCGATGACGCTGCGTCGGCGCAGTTCGCGGCTCACGCCGAAGTTCTCGTTCGGCGCCGTCTTCGCGATGATGCGGAACGTCATCGTGCCGCCCGCCACCGATTCGACACCCGCGACGTTCGGGCGCTCGATCAGCTTCTCGCTCCACTCGGGGTCGGCCTCGAGCGCGTCGACGACGCCCTCGAGCACATGGGTGACGGTGTGGATGTCCGAGTCGTAGGCGACCGGGATGTCGACGAGCGACGTCGACCATCCCTGCGAACGGTTGGCGACGCGCACGATCTCACCGTTTCGGACGTACCAGACGACACCGTTCGCGTCGCGCAGCCGCGTGATGCGCAGCGTCACCTCCTCGACGGTTCCGATCGCCTCGCCGGTGTCGATGACGTCACCGACGCCGTACTGATCCTCGAAGATCATGAAGATGCCCGACAGGTAGTCCTTGACGAGCGACTGCGCGCCGAAGCCGAGCGCGACGCCCGCGACTCCGGCGCTCGCCATGATCGGGCCGAGCTGGATGCCGCACTGCGCGGCGATCGTCAGCGTCGCGACGACGACGACCGCCACCGTCGTGATCGAGCGCAGCAATGACCCCATCGTCGCGGCGCGCTGACGGCGACGCTCGTCGTCGAGACCTGCGGCGGCACGCAACCGGGCGCGGGTCGGAGCGAGCAGGTCGCCCGCGCTGACGGCGGTGCTCCCCGCAGCGCCTTCCGCCTCTCCCGCAGCGTCGCCCGCGCCTTCTGGCGCCTGGGCGGAAGGGGTGGCGGCGCCCGTCTGCTGACCGGCCTCGTCAGTGGCCCCACGTGTCTCGTCCTGCCCAGAACGCGTCGAGCGGGGGCGGGCGATCATCGCCTCGACGGCCCGCGAGATCGCGCGGTGGGCGAGCCAACGCACCGCGACGGCCGCGACGACGATGATGACCACCTGCACCGGAGTGCCACCGACGTGGTGCCACAGATCGCCCATCGTCGACGTGCGCAGTGGGACGAGGCTCAGGGGAATCGATGACATGCCGTCATCCAATCACCCGCGCCCAGCTCGTCTCGAACGACCGACGTGGGCCGATTCGCTGCCGCCCCACGTGAAGCGAGAGTCTCGCAGAGCCCAGGCTCCCCGGGCTCTGCGAGATCACTGCAGCCGGCGCAGCTGCGTCGCGATGGCACACACGATGCGGCCCGGGACGATCGAAACCGTCCCGGGCCGCATCACGTGCATCACGACGCGGGAAGCACGAGCACTCACGGCTCGCGCGCATCACCGCCCGTCGCGGCGGGCTCAGCCGTGCTGTCGCGCCGCCTGTGCGTCGAAGCGCTGAGCCTCGACGGCGCGCGCCACGGTGTCGCGGTTCTCGGCAACGGTGCGCACGAGACCGGCCGGGGCGTCACGGTGGGCGTCGAGCCAGGTGTTGGCCTGCGCGAGCAGCTGCGGCCCGGCGAGGGTGAACGGGAAGAACGACCCGATCGTCAGCTCCGCGATGTGGTGCGTGCGCGAGGCCCAGTAGCCCTCGGCCATCTCGAAGTAGCGCTCGACGTACGGCTCGAGCAGTGCCTCGTCGTGCACGTGCCCGAAGCCCGCGGCGGTCTCGGCGATCGTCTGGTTCGCGAGCGCGTCGGAGTCGACGACGGACGCCCACGCCGCGGCCTTCGCCTCGGCCGTCGGCATCGCCGCCCGGGCACGCGCGGCGCGCTCAGCGCCGGTCGCGGTGTTGTCCCGCTCGAGTTCGGCCGCGATCTCGAGCTCGCCGAGCACGCCACCGGCGACGAGGCTCGTGAGCAGCGTCCAGCGCATCTCGGTGTCGAGGGCGAGACCGTCGAGCACGGACGAGCCCTCGAACAGGCCGCGGACGAACGCGAGGTCGTCGGCGCTCGCGGCGAACGACGTGAACGCCTGCGCGAGCTGGAGCTGCGCATCGGAGCCGGGCTCGGCCGACAGCAGCAGACCGCGCAGAGTGCGGGCCACGAGGGCGACGACGTCGTCGCGGTGCTCCGGTGCCGTGTACGTGCGCGCGGCGGTCGTCAGCTGCCCGAGCAGGGTGCGCAGCAGCGTCGAGTCACTCTCGCCCGGCAGCGTCGCGAGGGCCATGTCGATGAAGTCGCGCGCCGACATCTCCGCATCGCGCGTCATGTCCCAGGCGGCGCCGAGCACGAGGGCGCGCGGCAGCGAATCCGTGAACGCGCGCGGGTGGGCGATGGCCGTGGCGAGGCTGCGCGCATCGAGACGGATCTTCGCGTAGGCGAGGTCGTCGTCGTTGACGAGCAGCAGGTCGGGTTGCGGCGTGCCGACGAGCTCGCTCACCTCGGTGCGCTCACCGTCGACGTCGAGCTCGACGCGCGCGGTGCGCGTCAGGGCGCCGTCACGCAGCATGTAGCAGCCGACGGCGAGGCGGTGCGGACGCAGCGTGGGGTAGTCGTCGGCGGCGCTCTGCTCGATGACGACGCTCGTCATGCGGCCGTCGTCGTCGGTCTCGACGATCGGGCGCAGCGTGTTGACGCCGGCGGTCTCGAGCCACAGCTTCGACCACTGCGTGAGGTCGCGTCCGCTCGTCGTCTCGAGCTCGGCGAGCAGCTGCGGCAGCGTCGTGTTCTGCCACGCATAGCGCGCGAAGTAAGCGCGCAGACCGGCGGTGAACGGCTCACGCCCGACGTAGGCGACGAGCTGCTTGAGCACCGAAGCGCCCTTGGCGTACGTGATGCCGTCGAAGTTGACCTCCACGTCGGCGAGGTCGCGGATCGGGGCGACGATGGGGTGCGTCGAGCTCAGCTGGTCCTGACGGTAGGCCCACGCCTTCTCGGACGTGCCGAACGTCGTCCACGCCGATTCCCAACGAGTCGCCTCGGCCTGCGCCGTCGTCGAGGCCCACTCGGCGAACGACTCGTTGAGCCACAGGTCGTTCCACCACTTCATCGTGACGAGGTCGCCGAACCACATGTGCGCGAGCTCGTGCAGCACCGTCAGCGCACGGCGCTCGACGACGGCCTCCGAGACCTTGGCGCGGAAGACGTAGATCTCGGAGAACGTCACGCAGCCGACGTTCTCCATCGCGCCCGCGTTGTATTCCGGCGTGAAGATCTGGTCGTACTTGGTGAACGGGTAGGGCTGGTCGAACTCGTTCTCGAAGAACGCGAAGCCACGCTTGGTGATGTCGAAGATCTCGTCGGCGTCCATGTGCGGAGCGAGCGACTTGCGGCAGAACACGCCGAGAGGGATGGTGCCGGCGCGCGTCTCGACGCTGTCGCGGTACGCCTCGTAGGGGCCCGCGACGAGCGCGGTGACGTAGCAGGAGATGCGGGCGGTGGGGGCGAACTCCCACGTCGCGGCCGGCTCGCTCACCCCGTTCGGACCCGTGTAGGTCTGCGTCGCGGGCTTCGGCTCCGGCGTCGTCTCGTTCGACAGCACCTGCCAGCGCGCGGGCGCCGTGACGGTGAACTGGAACGTCGCCTTGAGGTCGGGCTGTTCGAAGACGGGGTACATGCGTCGCGCGTCCGGCACCTCGAACTGCGAGTAGAGGTAGACCTCGTCGTCGGCGGGGTCGACGAAGCGGTGCAGGCCCTCACCGGTGTTCATGTAGACGCCGACGGCGTCGACGCGCACCTCGTTCTCGGCGGCGAGATCGGTGAGGCGGATGCGCGCCCCGTTCCAGTCGACGTCACGCTCCTCGCCGTTGACGACGACGCGGCTGACGGACTCGCCCAGGAAATCGAGCCATGTCTCGCTGCCGGGCTGCGCGCTGAAGCGCACGACGCTCGACGTCGCGAACGTCGTCGGGCCGGTGGTGAGGTCGAGGGTGACGGCGTAGGAGTCGACGGTGATGTTCTCGCCGCGGGTCTGCGCGTCGTCGCGGGTGAGGTTGGCCCCGTTCACGTCAGTGGTGTCCTTCCAGCAGGGTTGAGGAACGGCGGTGCGCGAAGTGGTGTGCGCCACAGCCGTTCGGGCGGTGCTGCCCATCCTTGCACGAGCGCTCGAGGTGGCAGGATGGGACGGTGAGCGAAAATCAGCCCGAGTCCGCAGCCCCTACCGTCGAGATGTTCTTCGACCCGATGTGCCCGTGGGCGTGGATGACGTCCCGCTGGCTCATGGAGGTCGAGAAGGTGCGTGACGTGCGCGTCACCTGGCGCGTCATGAGCCTCGCCGTCCTCAACGAGGGCCGCGACCTGCCCGATGATTACCGGGCCTTCCTCGAACAGGCGTGGGCGCCCGCACGCCTGGTCATCGCGGCGCAACAGGCGCACGGCGACGACGTCGTCAAGCCGCTCTACGACGCGATCGGCACCCGCTTCCACCCCGGCGGCGCCGACCCGCGTGACGCCGAGAGCGTGCGGCGCGTGCTCGTGGAGTCGCTCGCCGAGTGCGGTCTCGAGCCGGAGCTCGTCGACGCGGCGACCAACGTGCCCGGCGACGATGTCGACGTCGCCCTGCGGGCCGCGCACAAGCGCGCGACCGACCTCGTCGGCACGGACGTCGGCACCCCCGTCGTCGCGTTCGGCGGCACCGCGTTCTTCGGCCCGGTCGTGACGCCGGCGCCCAAGGGTGAGGACGCCGGGCGCCTGTGGGACGGTTGCCTCCTCGTCGCGGGCACGCCCGGTTTCTACGAACTCAAGCGCAGCCGCGACGTCGGCCCCGACTTCAGCTGACCCTCCGCACCACCACTGCCCCTCAGGCCATATCTTCGCGACAAGGACGAGCACACATGCGCATTCACATCGGTGGCGACCACGCAGCTTTCGAGACCCAGCAGGCCCTGCTGACCTACCTGACCGAGCAGGGTCACGAGGTCATCAACCACGGCCCGAGCGAGTACGACGCCGAGGACGACTACCCGGTCTACGTCCTGCGTGCCGCCGAGGGCGTGCGTGACGACGAGGGCTCGCTCGGCATCGTTCTCGGCGGTTCCGGCAACGGCGAGCAGATGGCGGCGAACAAGGTCAAGGGCATCCGTGCCGCGCTGTGCCTGACGCCCGAGTTCGCCTCTCTCGCACGCGAGCACAACGGTGCGCAGATCCTGTCGATCGGTGGTCGCTTCGTCTCGATCGACGAGGCCAAGCAGATCGCCCGCACCTTCATCGAGACGCCGTACGCGGGCGTCGAGCGTCACGCGCGCCGCCTCGCGATGGTCGAGAAGTACGAGCGGGACGGCACGCTGCCCTCCGAGGACTGAGGCCTTCGAACGGCCCGCCCGGCGCGATCGTCTCGCCGTGTGACGGGCCGTCGGCCCGGGTCGGTGGAGCCTGTCACCCACGCAGGTGCATGCTCCACCACCCCTGGTGCGCGTGAGGCAACCCCTATAGGCTGGCGCGCGTGGTTCTGGAGGCTCAACGCGAACAGACGCGCCTGCGTCAGTCGGTGCAGCGTGCCGTGGCCACTCCGATCTCCAAGCCGCACAGCGTCGTCGTCGCGTTCGCGCTGCTCACCGCGATCGTCTGTGCCGCCGCCATCGCGCTCACGCCGACGATGTCGCATGCGGTCTTCATCCCGCTCATCGTCGCCGCAGCGTTCCTGTTGTCGGGGCGTCGCCTGGCGCTCGCCATCGCCATCGTCCTGACGGGCTATGTGACGACGGCCGCGATCACCTGGTCCGACGCGCCGACGCAGTGGTCCGTCGCGGTGGCTCTCGCCCTCATCGTCGGCATCGTCGCGTTCGCGAACCGTCAGCGCTTCACGATGGGTGTGCCGCTCTCGGTGGGCTCGAGCATGCTCAAGGATCTGCGCCAGCGGCTCGACACCCAGGCCCTGCCACCCGAGATGCCGGACGGGATGCGCGTCGAGCACTGTGTCATGCCCTCACGCGGGGATGCCTTCAGCGGTGACTTCGTCGTCGCCGCCCGACGCGCCGACCACCTGCACCTCGCCCTCACCGACGTCTCCGGGCACGGCCCGTCGGCGGGGATGCGTGCGCTGCTGCTCTCCGGCGCCCTCGCTGGGTTGCTGGGGGAGACGCGCCCGGAGGATTTTCTTCCCGGCGCGAACCGCTACCTCATCCGCCAGGGCTGGCGCGACGGGTTCGCCTCCGCCATCCACGTCTCGATCAACGTCGAGGACGGCCAGTACTGCGTCGGTACGGCCGGTCACCCGAGCGCCGCGCATTATCACGCGGGCACGCGCCGCTGGGAGATGATCACCGGCGCGGCCGGTCTGCTGCTCGGGTTGTTCGACCAGGGGCCGCAGGACTACGCGCGCGCCGGCGGGGTGCTCGAGCCCGGCGATGTCCTGCTCCTCTACACCGACGGCGTCGTCGAGGGCCCTGACGGCGACCTCGCGGCCGGGACGCAGCAGATGCTAGGCCTCGCGCAACGGGCCATCAGCGCCGGCCCGGAGGGGGCGGCCCAGCGCATCTGCGAGGCCTCGGCGCGCACCGGGGGGCAGGACGATCGCTCCGTTGTCGTCATCTGGCGGCCCGTGCCTGAGTCGTCCGAATCGCGCCACGCGCGCGGAACCGCGTCCGTCTGAGTGAGCGCGCCCTTCTCAGCGAGTGCATCTGCCCGATCGACCTATCCTGCTTGAACGACGAACGGCGCCGCCCCCCACCGGGGAGCGGCGCCGTCAGCGTTCAACGGAGGCAGCTCACTCGCCGCCGAAGGCGCCGTCGAGTTTCTCGTTCGCGAAGTCCTGGCCCTTGTCGATCTGGTCGGCGTGCTGGCCGCCCGTCTTGTCGTCGGCGAAGTCGCCGGCCTTCTCGACGCCCTGGTCGAGCTTGTCGGGGTTGTCCTGGGCGAACTCGCTGGCCTTGTCCTTGGCGCTGTCGAAAATGCCCATGATGTGCCTCCTGCGAATGGAAGTGCTCCGGCGAACCGGACTCATCTTCACCGAAGCACATGCGCGGGGGCCGCGTCGAGACCGCCGGCATCGTTCGTTGGCGAACGTCTCGGTGGCCAAGACGACCGTCGGCGGCGCTTCGCGCGAGCACGGGGCGACGGCGGCGGGCCAGGTCAGCCCCCGCGGATTGGGGCGTCACGGCGTGTTCGGGTAATGTGTCCGAGAAACGTGCGGGCGTAGCTCAATGGTAGAGCCTCAGTCTTCCAAACTGATCACGCGAGTTCGATTCTCGTCGCCCGCTCCAGCACCGCGACGGCGGCTCCCGCGGGGGCCGCCGTTCGTCTTGCGAGAGCGCGCCCCGGCGCGATCGCAGCAGGACGGCGCGCGCGGAGCGGCCCGCCTCGCCTCCGGCGAGCGGGGCTGACGGGGTGTGGCGCAGCTTGGTAGCGCGTCCGCTTTGGGAGCGGAAGGCCGCAGGTTCGAATCCTGTCACCCCGACCGTTAGCATGAACGACGAGTAAGAGGAGTGCGCCGCGCCGCAGGCAGGGCCGATGATCGGCCGGCCAGTGCGGGCGCGCCCACCATCACCGATCGACTGGAGTGCACCGCTGATGAAGAGCGCTGTCGAAAACCTAACCCCGACCCGGGTCAAGCTCACCGTTGACGTCACGGCCGACGAACTGAAGCCGAGCATCGAGAAGGCCTACACGACCATCGGCTCGCAGGTTCAGATCCCCGGTTTCCGCAAGGGCAAGGTTCCCGCGAAGCTCATCGAGCAGCGTTTCGGCCGCGCGGCCGTCATCCAGGAAGCCGTCAACGAGGCGCTTCCGGAGCTGTACACGAACGCGATTGTCGAGAACGACGTCAAGGTCCTCGGCCAGCCCGAGGTCGACATCACCGAGTTCCCGCTCGAGGACGGCGCGGGCCTGAGCTTCACCGCCGAGGTCGACATCCGCCCCGAGATCACGCTCCCGGCGTTCGACACGCTCGAGGTCGAGGTCGAGCCGATCGAGGTCTCCGACGCCGACATCGACGAGCGCATCGCCGAGCTGCGCGAGCGTTTCGGCACGCTCGAGTCGGTCGAGCGCAAGGCCAAGAAGGGCGACTTCGTCACGATCGACCTGTCGGCCACGATCGACGGCAACGAGATCGACGCGGTCTCCGGTGTCTCCTACGAGATCGGCTCGGGCACGATGCTCGACGGTCTCGACGAGGCGCTGACGGGCCTCAAGGCCGGCGAGGAGACGACGTTCACCTCGCCGCTCGCCGGCGGTGAGCACGAGGGCGAGAACGCCGAGTGCACCGTCAAGGTCGAGTCGGTCAAGGTCCGTGAGCTGCCCGAGCTCGACGACGAGTTCGCCCAGCTGGCGTCGTCGTTCGACACGATCGACGAGCTCAAGGCCGACCTGCGCGCCGAGGTCGAGCGCACCAAGCGCTTCGAGCAGGGCGTCCAGGCCCGCGACAAGGTCCTCGAGGTCCTCCTCGAGCACCTCGACATCCCGGTGCCCGAGTCCATCGTCACCGAAGAGGTGACGAACCACCTCGAGGGCGAGAACCGTCTCGACGATGACGAGCACCGCGCCGAGGTCACCGAATCGACGCGTCAGCAGGTCGCGACGCAGCTCCTGCTCGACGAGATCGTCGAGAAGCACGAGATCCAGGTCGGCCAGGACGAGCTGATCGAGTACCTCATCATGTCGGCGCAGCAGTACGGCATGGACCCGAACACGTTCGCGCAGGCGCTCGACGCGCAGGGCCAGGTGCCCGCCATCATGGGTGAGGTCGCTCGCCGCAAGGCTCTCGCCACCGTTCTCGAGTCCGCCACGGTCAAGGACACGGCGGGCAACGTGGTCGACCTGAACGCCGCCGTCGACACCGGCGATGACGAGGACGAGGCGCAGGCCGCCGACGGTGAGAACGCCACTCCGGTCGCCTCCGAGGACGCCGACGCCGACGCTGCGGACAAGCCCGCCAAGAAGGCTGCCGCGAAGAAGACGACGACCAAGAAGGCCGCGTCGAAGAAGACGGCAACGAAGAAGG